>CAJXFJ010000203.1 GCA_913052515.1 uncultured Flavobacteriales bacterium
GACGACCTCCTGAACCACAATCAGGCGCTCTAACCAGCTGAGCTACAACCACCATGTATTTTCAGTTTGCTTTTCTTTTATTTCAAAGTATTGGCGCTTAAACTTTTGAGCTATCAGCCATTCGCAAACTCTTTTTAGTAACTAATCTGTAGTCGACAAGTCGGACAGATAACCACTATAACATCCGCAAAAAAGCGGGGCGCAAATATAATAATTTTCATTCTTCTGATTCTAAACCATAAAAAAAATCTGAAGCAATAATGCCCCAGATTTTTCTGCCATAGAATTTTAAGTTTGGCTGTATGGTTTGGTTGATTATGGCCTATAAACTATCAATAAATGATTTAATTTCTTCTTTTGCTTTTCCGGTCTTTTGCTGAATTTTTCCAAGTAATTCTTCCTCTTTACCTTCTTCGTAAGCTAAGTCATTATCATTTAAAACTGCATATTCTTGTTTTAATTTTCCTTTTACTTCATTCCAATTTCCTGTTAATTTATCTGTCAATGCGCTCATAATATTTATTGTTTGGTTTTTAAGTAAAACACACATTTCATCTTATTGTTTATAAAACTCAAAATCAATATGTTAAAAAAGTTAAAATGCTTTAACCTATAGTAACATTTTAAGCTTTACCATTGATTAACTTTGTTTCATGGCCGAATTAGAAGAGATAGGAGTAGATGGGATGACTTGTGCCAATTGCGCATTAGGAGTTCGCAAACGTTTAGAAAAAATTGGACTTGAAGATGTCAATGTAAACTTTTCTACGGGAGAAGTGCATTATTCGAATCCACCAAATCTTTCAAAACAAAATATATCTAAAGAAATTGAAGAACTTGGATATACTATTAAGTCGGAATCCGAAAGTCCTGGAAAAAGTTCAGCGCTTTCTAAAATTGAAAAGAAATTTTATTTCTGCTTAATTCTAACTATTCCGCTTTTCGCGCACATGTTTCTGCCCTTTCATTTCTTGCATCAGCCTATAGTGCAATTATTGCTAAGCTTACCTGTGGTAATTATAGGTTTTGTTCATTTTGGAAAAAGTGCTTTTCATTCGGTAAAAAACGGAGTTCCTAATATGGATGTTCTGATTTTCATTGGTTCTATGTCTGCTTTTTTATATAGCTTAATTGGAACCATTCAATATTGGGGTACAGCCGAAGTCAGCAACTATTTATTTTACGAAACCGCAGCAACAATCATAACTTTAGTCTTATTAGGTAACTTATTTGAACATCGTTCGGTAAAGCAAACAACCACTGCTATAGCTGAGTTAAATGATTTACAAGCTGATACAACACAAATTATTCTTCAAGTAAATGGTAAAGAAAGCTTAGAGACTATACAAATCGAAGATTTAAAAATCAGTGACCTTGTTCAGCTCAATGAAGGTGATAAAATTCCCGCTGATGGCAAGTTAATGCACGGCAGTATAACCGTAAACGAGGCCATGATTACTGGAGAAGCTGAACCCATTCACAAAGAAAAAGGGGACAAACTAATTGCTGGAACCATTATTCAAGAAGGGAATGCAAGAATGATGGTGACAGCTGTAGGAAAAGACACCACGCTTTCCAAAATTATTCAATTAGTAAAGAAGGCTCAAACAGAAAAACCCAATATTCAACGTTTAGGTGATCAAATAAGTGCCGTATTTGTGCCGATTGTAGTTTTGATTGCTCTTCTAACTTTTTCAGTTTGGTATTTAATGCTTGAAGCTAGTTTAGCCGATAGTTTAATGACAGCCATTGCTGTTTTAGTAATCTCTTGCCCTTGTGCTATGGGTCTTGCTACACCAACAGCAGTAATGGTTGGTGTAGGTAGAGCGGCTAAACAGGGAATTTTAATAAAGGGAGGTGCTACCGTTGAAGTTTTTGCCAATTTGAAGAATATCGTTTTCGATAAAACTGGAACATTGACAACAGGTCAATTTAAAATTCAGCAAATTGAAATTTCTTCCCCCAATATCAAGGAGTCGGAAGTCAAAAGTCTCCTCTATAGCCTTGAATTATATTCTTCACACCCTATTGCCAAATCTCTGGTTTCACAACTGAAAAGTGAAGGTGTAAAATCCATTCCATTAATTGGCCAAAAGGAGATAAAAGGAAAAGGTATTGAAGCCCAAGATTTAGCAGAAAATGAATACCGTCTAGGTTCTTCTACTTGGCTAAATGCCGGTGGAAAAGCCAAATTATACTTAAGCAAAAACAAGGAAATAGTCGCCGCTATTTATATTGACGATGAATTGCGTGAAGATGCAAAAACCATGGTCAGTCAATTTCAATCCTTGGGAGTTGAACCTTTTTTATTGAGTGGTGATAAACTTGACAAGACCGCTGAAGTTGCCACCAAAACAGGAATAAAAAACTATTATGGGGAACAATTACCTGATGAAAAACTGACCAAAATTGAAGAAATTCAAAAAAGTGGTTTAACAGCCATGTTAGGTGATGGAATCAATGATGCACCTGCCTTAACCAAAGCTGATGTTGGTATTTCGCTAAGTGGAGCCACTCAAATTGCAATTCAAAGTGCACAGGTGATACTTTTAAATGCCAAGAGTTTACAAGCAGTTGTTAAAGCCTATCAAATCAGTAAACATACTTTGTTAACCATAAAACAGAATTTGTTTTGGGCCTTAGGTTATAATGTAATTGCAATTCCATTGGCAGCTATGGGTCACTTAGATCCCATGTTAGCTGCTCTATCTATGGCCTTTTCTGATGTAATTGTGGTTGGAAATTCAATTCGTTTAAAGCATAAAAAAATTGACTAAACCCATTTCTTATTTTAAAGAACTTAAGGTTATTGAGCTTGCATCCGTTTTAGCAGGTCCTTCAGTGGGCATGTTCTTTGCAGAATTAGGTGCTCGAGTTATTAAAGTAGAAAACAAACAAAGTGGTGGAGATGTAACTCGCTCTTGGAAGCTAGCTGTGGAAGATCAAAATCACCCATTTTCAGCCTATTATAGCAGTGTAAACTGGGGAAAAGAAAGTTGGATGCTAGATCTTAAAGCAGCTCACGACAAGGCTTTACTTTTGGAAGAAATAAAGACTGCCGATGTGGTAATTGCTAACTTTAAAGCAGGCAGTGCTGAAAAATTGAGTTTGGATTATGAGCGTTTAAAATCAATAAATGCTAAACTTATTTACGGTGAAATCAGTGGTTTCGGGGACTCTAATCGAATTGCTTACGATGTTGTACTACAAGCCGAAAGTGGCTTTCTTTCGATGAATGGTGAGCCAAATAGAAAACCTGTTAAAATGCCTGTTGCTCTTATTGACTTATTAGCTGCACATCAGTTGAAAGAGGGGATTTTAATTGCCTTACTCGCAAAAGAAAAAAATGGAAAAGGAGCGAAAGTATCAGTCTCTCTTTATGATGCTGCCTTAGCTGCATTGGCTAACCAAGCGACAAATTACTTAATGGCTGGTCACATCGCTCAACCATTAGGAACACTGCACCCAAACATTGCTCCATATGGAGAATGCTTTTCTTGTCAATCAGATAAACTTATCGTTTTAGCAGTGGGAAATGACAAACAATTTACTTCACTATGTCAACTATTGAAGTTAGAACAACTTACAAGCGACCCTCGTTTTGAGCATAATCATTTGCGGGTCAAAAACAGGAAAGAACTATCAAGTTACCTTGAAAAAGCCATTATAAGTTGGGAAAGAGAAGATTTATTAACCACCATGATTACGGCTAATGTACCTGTGGGAGCAGTAAGAAATATGCAGGAAGTTTTAGAAATGAAAACTGCCCAAGCAAGAATCCTTAATGACCAAAAAGAAGGGCATATTCTAAAAACCTTAAGCGGAAATGCCTTTGAAATTGATTGGAACTAGTCTAACTCTTTGTTTATTAGCTGTACAAGTTTTTTAGCTTCTTTGTCATTTAATCGCAAACCGAATGGTATAACCTTACCACTTACTGTAAAGGCCAATCGCTCCCCTCCTATCACCCAGTAAGAATCACTGAACACTTTAACAAAGGTGTTTTGATCATCATCAATAAAGCGCACTTTATTCACTAAATCCTTTCTATAAGGCTTTAAAAAACCTCTGTTATTGTATGTTCTTCCATACTGCAACTGCTCTTCGGTGATGAAAAATTGTTCTTCACCACTCTTTCTCCATCGAAATGCTTTGACGACCAAATATTCAAAATATGCCCAAAAAGCAAAAAAGACTAGAATCATGGTTTTCAATTCGCTGTCCACATTCGTAAAAAGTTGAGAAACGATAGCCAAACCACATAAAGTCCATGCAGCAACCCAAATCGTAAAAAATTTATGCTTGTCCTCATCATAGTAAGCCTTGATTTTAATTAACAAGCCATCCTCTTTTCTTTCTGAACTAATTCTTTGAGCCATTTTTTAAACTTTGTTGCAAAAGTAATTGAAAGCATCCATCAAGCTGGTACAGATTTTGTAATTTGGTGGTCTGTCTAAAAAACAGCTTAAAAATTAAACTATGCAGAAAATTGCTTTAATCATTTGTGCAACCTTAATCAGC
>CAJXFJ010000204.1 GCA_913052515.1 uncultured Flavobacteriales bacterium
GTAAATTACAATTATTATGCTTTTGAGCTAAATGCAGGTTCTACTTTTCTAGATGAAAATCAGTTATATGTCAATCCTGTAAATTGCCTGTTGTATGTTTCTAGTCGGATGAATGAATCCTGCTTTTTGAATTTGAATATTCCCGAAGATTATCAAGTGGCTATTTCCTTACCAAAAGAAGAAAAGAATAGTTTCAAAGCAAAAAACTTTGATCAATTAGCAGATAGTCCTTTCATTGCTTCAAATAGTTTGCAGCATAAAAGTTATTCAATTGCTGAAAGAACATTTCATCTTTGGTTTCAAGGTGAGTGTAAGCCGAATTGGGAAATGTTATTAAAAGATTTTGAAGCATTTTCAAAAGAACAAATACAACTTTTTGGGGATTTTCCGACTCAGGAGTATCACTTTTTATTTCAGATTCATACCCATTCTGCCTACCATGGTGTAGAGCATGAAGATTGCACCGTAATTAGTTTGGGGCCATCGTATAGCCTTTTTGATTGGAAGGGTAGGTATGAGGATTTATTAGGAGTGAGTTCGCATGAATTATTTCACATGTGGAACGTAAAACGGATTAGGCCAGTAGAGATGTGGCCTTATGATTTTAGTCAAGAGAATTACAGCAGACTCGGTTATTTGGCTGAAGGAGCCACTACTTGGTATGGTGATTTAATGTTATTTAGAAGTGGCGTTTTTAAGGAAGATGCTTTTTTAAGAACCTTTAATCAACTCTTGAATCGTCATTTCAACAACCCTGGCGTAGCAAACCTATCTGTTGCTGACTCCTCCTTTGATACTTGGTTGGACGGATATTCTCTTGGTATCCCAAATCGAAAGTCTTCCATTTATACAGAAGGGGCACTAATTACTTTTATGTTAGATATTGAAGTTAGGAAGGCAACTGAAAACAGAAAATCATTTGATGATGTTTTGCGCTCTTTCTATCACAATTTTTATCAAAAGGGGAAGGGTATAAGTGAGCAAGACTACAAACAAGAAGTTGAAAGGATAGCAGGTAAAAACTTAGATGCTTTTTTTGAAGCTTATGTAAATGGAACAGCACCAATTGATGACTTGCTTAAATCATGCATGCAATACTTAGGTTATGGATATGAGAAGAAGTTAGCTGATGAAGTTTATGAATCTACTTTAGGTTTTAAGCTCTTGGATGGGAAAGTAATTATGATTTATCCCAATTCAATAGCAGAGCAAGCAGGACTTTCTATTCAAGATGAGATTCTATCAATCAATGGGATTAAGCTGGATAATGACCTCTCGGCCTGGTGTAAATATTTTGAAAGTGAAGAAATTCTGTTAAATGTAACTTCAGCTCAAGGTGTGCAACGAACTATTCAATTGAAGGCTAGTCAAGATATTTATTTTGCGAAGTATGTAGTAATAGCTCAGAACGCTTTATCAGCTCAACAACAAGAAGCCAAACAAAAATGGCTGACTACTTAGTCTTTTATAGCTATTACAGAAATTTCAACATTGACTCCTTTGGGTAGAGCAGCTACCTGAACACATTCTCTAGCAGGTGCGGTGTCTTCGTTAAAGTATTTGGAATAGACTTCATTTACGGCTTGAAAGTCATTCATATCGGTTAGAAAGATAGTGGCTTTAATAACCTGTTCAAAAGTGACTTTAGCAGCCTCTAATACGGCTTTAACATTCTGCATCACCTTTTCTGTTTCTTGTTTAATATCAGCTGTAATTAAATCACCCGATTCAGCATCTAATGCAATTTGCCCTGAAGTATAAACGGTTTGACCATGCATCACAGCTTGGCTGTAAGCGCCAATAGGTGCCGGAGCTTTTTTAGTTTGAATGATTGTCTTCATTTTCTAATTTTTTGAGTGCCTGTTCAGTTAAGTAAATGGGGTAAAACAAAGCAAAAGTCATTGAACTTATGCCAATAGCTACTTCTAGGTTTTCGTTCCAATTAATAAATAAGCCAAGTAGACCAAAAATAGCCAACAACAAAGTTGACTTCAGCATTTTTTTTGTGGAATACCTTTGGGCGAAATTCCAGTTTTTTTCTGATTTCATGGAACGTTTTGTGCGATAACCATATAAAGCATTAATCTTTTTGGGTGGGAAAATAGAAGTAATCAGAAAAATGAAGAAACAAAGTAAACCTGTATAAGTATCTATAAAAAGAATAGGAGACTCCCAATTCAAAGTCATTTAATCTTCAATTAGGTTACCAACTTCTTCTAAAACTTTTCGGCTATATGCACCTTGAGTAACATAAATGATAACCCCATTTTTATCCAAAACAAAGAAATAGGGCTTTTTGCGATCTTTCATCTTCAAAGTCTTTCGATAGTCTTCCATTTTACCTTTATACAAAACAACGTTGTCTTTTAAAGTTTCATCAGTGCCTTCTTCTATTTTTTCTTTTGCCTTATTATATACTACTTGATTTGCACCGGTAAACATTAAAATCAATTTTACATGAGGGTCGTAAACCAAAGATGAGAGGTTGTTTTCATCCATGAATTCACTAAAAACTGGTTGACTCCAGGTGTATAAATCATCTTGAGCATCTTCTGAAAAGGCAACTCCAATTAAAGTGAATTTGCCTTTTGTAGCTTGAGGTAATGTATAACTATCTTCATTTAAGTCAACTACTTCAATATCAGGAAAAGGCTCTCCTTCTTGGGCAAAAAGAGTGAATGTAAATGTGATGAGTATAAGAGTGATTTTAATTTTCATTGAGTGTGTTTTTAAAGTAAGTTAAACCTAAATAATAGGATTGCAATCCAAAGCCTGAGATAGAACCCATACTGTACTTGGCTAAAAGTGAGGTATGCCTTTCTACTTCTCGAGCAGCAGGTTGTGAAATATGCACTTCTATCACTTTGGTTTTAATGGCAGCTACCGCATCTGCTATGGCCACTGAAGTATGTGTATAACCACCTGCATTGAGTAAAATACCATCCGCATCTTCATCCGCATCTTGTATACAATTTACAATCTCACCTTCTATGTTTGATTGAAAATAGTTCAATTCTATCATTGGAAATAAACGTTTTAATTCCACCAAATATTCTTCAAAAGATTGCTGACCATAAATTTCAGGTTCTCTTTTACCAAGAAGGTTCAAATTAGGTCCGTTTATTATGGCAATTTTTAGATTTTTCATGATGCTAAACTCAAAAGTATACATTTGTCTCTATGAAGTGGGATAACTATCGAGAAGGATTTAAAAATTACTTGAAACTAGAGAAATCATTAGCTTCTAATTCCATTAATGCTTACTTAAGAGATATTGATAAAGTAAGTCAGTACCTGGAGTTAAACCAATTAAATAAAGGGCCTAAAGAATTAAGTGATTCCGACTTTTCAAACTTTTTACATTGGCTTTTTGATTTAGGTATTTCAGCACGCTCACAAGCTAGAATTTTATCGGGAATTAAAGCTTTTTATAAGTATTTGTTATTAGAAGATATTGTAGAAGAAGATCCAACAGATTTGATTGATAGCCCTAAAGTGGGAAGAAAACTACCCGAAGTTCTGTCCATTGAAGAGATAGATGCATTAATTGCAGCCATAGATTTAAGTTCCAATGAAGGTGAACGAAATAGAGCAATTCTGGAAACATTATATAGCTGTGGTTTGCGTGTTTCTGAGTTAATAGGCTTGAAGTTATCAAACATTTTAGAAGAAGAAGGATTTGTAATGGTAAAAGGTAAGGGCAATAAAGAGCGTTTAGTGCCCATAGGTAAAACAGCCTTAAAGTACATCCATTATTATTTAGAACATAAGCGCAACCATCAGAAGATAGACGCTTCATCTTCAGATATACTATTTTTAAATAACCGTGGAAAAGGTTTAAGCCGAGTAATGGTTTTTACCATCATCAAGAGATTAGCAACAGCCGCGGGAATTCAAAAAACAATTAGTCCACATACTTTTCGGCATTCTTTTGCCACGCACCTTGTAGATGGGGGAGCTGACTTACGTGCAGTTCAAGAAATGTTGGGGCATGAATCTATTACCACTACAGAGATTTATACTCACTTAGATCGAAGTTATTTAAGAGATGCCATTATTGAATTTCACCCTAGAGGGAAAGGCTAAGGTTGAAGAACTGCACACTTTTTTATAGTTTTACTAGAATTAAAGACAACTTAATATGGAAAAAGCGTGTTTAGAATGTGGTATGGAACTCTATGGCAGAATTGATAAAAAATTTTGCAGCGACCAATGTAGAAACAGTTACAACAATAAAATAAAAAGAGAAGAAAATGCATACGTAAGAAAGGTGAATGCAATTCTAAAAAAGAATCGGAAGTTACTTTTCTTGTTCAACCCGAATGGAAAAAGTAAAGTTCATAAAGATGCATTACTGAAAGCAGGTTTTAACTTCAACTACCACACCGACATCTATAAAACCAAAGAAAATAAGACCTATGTATTTTGCTATGATCAAGGTTATTTAGAAATTGATAAAGGGAATTTTGCATTGGTAAAAAAGAATGAAAATATTAATGC
>CAJXFJ010000205.1 GCA_913052515.1 uncultured Flavobacteriales bacterium
CTTTTTCCGTTTTTGCGGTAAATGTATTGTCAACAGGGGCTCTTTTTACCTCTACTTTTAAGTTGGTTTCTTCTTTATCTAAAGCATAAGGCCAAATTCCAGCGTCCCAATTCCGTTCTTCACCAGCTTCTAAGTCAAAATTCAACTCCTTTTTATTCAAAGTAGTCTTTGCGTAAAGCGGAGCTGCTTTAGTATCTACTGTAAATGAGCTAAAATTGATTTGGTCTGGATTAACCCAAGAAAACTGATAATTCAATATAACTGTGCTAAGCATAATCACCAAAATCAAAGCAGCAGCAGGCCAATACACTTTTCTGCGCTTATTCTCTTCTTCTTTGATTAGGGGAAGTTGCTCATTGATTTTCTGCTTGATTCGCTCTTCGGCCCCTTCTCTCTGAATTGGATTTGCTCTAAAACTTCCTAAACCAAAGGAGTCTAGCAAAAAGTCATTTTTTTCTTCCGCTTTAAACTGAATGTTATGCTCCGGGTCCAGATAAAGAGTTCCTACTTTTTCAATTTGAATTTTATCTCCATTTTGCAAACCGGCAAAAGTCTGATTGACAAAGCCTTTAATTAATTCGTTCGCTTCTTGATAAGAAATAGACCGTCTTTCCGCAATGTGATTAGTCAGAAGCCCATCGTTATTCTTCAAGTTTTTATTGAAGGAAATTTGCTTAGAAGGGGGAGTAAATTTATGCTGAATAGCGTGTACTTGCGCAGAAGCATAATTAGCTATAAAACCGCCAAATTCAGGCACAATTACACAATCGTAACTGTACAACAAATCGGAAATATAGACGTCTATTTTTACTCGCTCCATGAACTGCGAAGATAGGGAAGAATTTTAATTCTATGCTTCAAATTCGGGACTATTCAGAAAGTCTAAATCTTCTGGAGTGTCTACAGAAAAGGCTTCTGTATCGCTAATTGCCGTTTTTATTTTATAACCATGTTCAATCCATCGCAACTGTTCCAAACCTTCAGCTTTTTCTAATCGACTCATTTTCAAATCACAAATTTCTTTCAGAGTAGCAGAACGGTAGGCGTACATACCAATGTGTTTGTAAAAATTGAACTGTTTTTGCCATTCACTTTTCTCTAATTCTTTCATATAAGGAATACACTGTCGGCTAAAATAAATGGCAAAATCATCTTCATCCATAATCACTTTAGGCTTATTGGGATTCCATAAATCGTTTTCCTCTTCAATCAACTTCACTAAAGTGGCTATTTCGGTGTTTTCACTATGAAAACAAGACAAAATCAAATCAATTTGCTCTGGAGAAATATAAGGTTCATCTCCTTGAATATTGACCACAATTTCATAATCCTCCTCCAGTTGGTTCAATGCATCTAAACAACGATCCGTGCCACTTTGATGCTCAGAATTCGTCATGAGCACCTGCCCACCAAATTCTTCCACTGCTTTTAAAATACGTTCATCATCAGTGGCAACAACAACGGCAGAAAGCGAAGTAGACTGACTGGCTTGTTCGTAAACTCTTTGAATCATGGTTTTGCCATTGATTATGGCTAATGGTTTACCAGGCAAGCGACTAGAACCATATCGAGCGGGGATTATACCGATTGAACGCATATTCATACTTTTATAAAGTATAAATATAAACCAAACGACTTTCTTTTGAACGATTTACTTTATCAAATAGGAATAAGCTTGATTCCGGGTGTTGGACACCAAAATGGGAAAAAACTGATTGCTTATTGCGGCGGAGCCGAAGCGGTTTTTCAAGAAAAAAAACACAACTTGCTCAAAATCCCTGGTATAGGTAAAAAAGTGGTTAACAGTATTCTTTCGGCCCAAGTTTTAAGTCAAGCTGAAGAAGAACTTCAATTCATTGAAAAAGAAAATATTCAAGCACATTTTTACTTGGATGAGGGCTATCCACAGCGCCTTTTACATTGCGATGATGGTCCTATTGTACTTTACTCCAAAGGAAACATGGATTGGAATGCTGAAAAAATGATTTCCATAGTTGGCACTAGAATGGCTACCGTAAAAGGCAAGGCCATTTGCGAAAAGCTGATTGCCGATTTAAAAGATCATAATCCAACCATTGTAAGTGGACTAGCTTATGGAGTTGATATTTGTGCGCACAAAGCTGCCTTAAAAAACAATTTACCAACCATTGGCATTATGGCTTCAGGATTAAATGAAATATATCCTAAACCCCATTTTAAGTATGCGCAAAAAATGCAAGAAAATGGCGGCATTGCAAGTGATTATATCAGTCACACCAAATTAATTCCTGCCAACTTTGCCGAGCGCAATCGGATTGTTGCAGGCCTATCTGATGCTACCATTGTAATTGAATCTTCAGCCAAAGGAGGTTCGCTAATTACAGCCGATTTAGCCAATGGTTACAATCGTGATGTGTTTGCCGTACCTGGCCGAATAGACGATAGTCAATCCGAAGGATGTAATAAGTTGATTAAAACCAATAAAGCGGCTTTGATTGAATCAGCTAAAGATTTGGAATACATTTTAGGATGGCAGCTAAAAACTGAAAAGGAAAGTAAAAAGAATACGCAGCACGCTTTATTTGTAGATATCAGCAATGAGGAACAACAAATTTTAGATGCTTTTGGTGAGCAAAATGAAAAAGGTTTGGACGAATTAAGTTTAGCTGCTTCACTACCGATTAGTAAAACGGCAAGTTTGCTCCTTTCCTTAGAATTTAAAAATGTAATAAAAAGTCTTCCAGGCAAGATTTACCAACGATTGTAGCACTTCTTTTTGAGCTTCTAAAATTAGTTACATTTGCACCCAAATTATGCTAATAAAATACCATATATAGAATGAGTGCAAATAATTCAAACAATAGTGCCCTTGAAGCTAAAATAGAAGCTTTTGTTGAAAAAGTGGCATCTAAAAACGGTCATGAAACTGAGTTTTTACAAGCAGTTCAAGAGGTAGCAGAAACGGTTATCCCTTTTATTGAAGAGAATGCTCAATACCAAGGTTTAAATCTTTTGGAAAGAATGGTTGAGCCTGAGCGAGTAATTATGTTTAGAGTTCCTTGGCTAGATGATGAAGGAAAAGCTCAAGTGAATAGAGGTTTCCGAATTGAAATGAATTCTGCGATTGGGCCTTACAAAGGAGGATTGCGTTTTCACCCAACAGTAAACCTTAGTGTTTTAAAATTCTTGGCTTTTGAACAAGTATTTAAGAACAGTTTAACCACACTTCCTATGGGTGGTGGTAAAGGTGGCTCTGACTTTGACCCAAAAGGAAAGTCAGACAATGAAGTTATGCGTTTTTGCCAAAGCTTTATGACTGAATTAGCTCGTCATATTGGACCAAATACAGATGTACCTGCAGGTGACATTGGAGTTGGTGGAAGAGAAATTGGCTACATGTTTGGACAATACAAAAGAATTAGAAATGAATTTACTGGAGTATTAACTGGCAAAGGTCTTTCTTACGGAGGAAGCTTAATTCGTCCTGAGGCAACTGGTTACGGTTGTGTTTATTTTGTAAAAGAAATGTTAGGTGTAAAAGGGGATAGCCTAAGCGGAAAAACAGTTGTTATTTCTGGTTCAGGAAATGTTGCCCAATATGCTTGTGAAAAAGCAACTCAACTAGGTGGCACAGTAGTTACCATGTCTGACTCAGCAGGATACATCTATGATAAAGATGGTATCAACGAAGAGAAACTTGCTTTCATCATGGAATTAAAGAATGTGAAACGTGGTAGAATTAAAGAATATGTAAGCAAGTACACATCTGCAGAATATTTCGAAGGAGAAAGACCTTGGGGTGTGAGTTGTGATGTTGCTTTACCATGTGCAACTCAAAATGAATTAAATCAAGAAGAAGCGAACAAATTGATTTCAAATGGTGTTGCTGTAGTTGCTGAAGGTGCAAATATGCCATGTACTCCAGAAGCGGTTGAAGAATTCCACAAAGCAAATATTTTATTTGCACCAGGAAAAGCTTCTAATGCAGGTGGGGTTGCTACTTCAGGATTAGAAATGACGCAAAACTCATTGCGTTACAATTGGTCTTCTGAAGAAGTAGATCAAAAATTACAAAGTATTATGAAAGACATTCATGCTTCATGTGTAAAGTATGGAAAAGAAGGTAATGACTTTGTAGATTACGTAAGAGGTGCCAACGTTGCGGGCTTTGTAAAAGTGGCTGATGCAATGATTGCACAAGGAATTGTATAAATAACCAATTACTTATAGAGTAAAAAGGCGGTTGAAAATATTTCAACCGCCTTTTTCATTTCAAATACTCAGTCTAAAAAGTAGCGTTTTATTGAATATTTTTGACTGAACTAAAACAACAGTTATGTACGGAAAGATTAAAGATCATTTAGCAGAAGAACTTAAACAAATAGAAGCGGATGGCTTGTATAAGAGAGAACGAATAATCACTTCTGAGCAAGATGCAGTGATTAAATTAGATAGTGGAAAAGAAGTAATAAATTTTTGCGCAAATAATTATTTAGGTCTTTCTTCTCACCCCA
>CAJXFJ010000206.1 GCA_913052515.1 uncultured Flavobacteriales bacterium
GGTTCTGCCTTTAGCTGTTTTTCCAATTTCTCATAAATAGATAAACAAGGGTTTAACTGCTCTGCAATTTGCTTCAAAGATGCATTCTTAGCACTTTCGCAAAGCGCCTTAATGGGCTGTATAGTTGCCAAAGCCTGACGAAGTTGTACCAACTCTCTTGGGTTAATTCGAGCTGTTGAAACCTTAGAAATCAATCTTTCTAAATCACCTATCTGTGAAATGTATTGTTTTAATTCTACACTTAATTCAGTGGTTTTGAGCAAATACTCTACCGCTGACAAGCGCTCTTGAATTGGCTTTACATCTTTTAAGGGCAAGGCAATCCATCGTTTTAGCATTCTTCCTCCCATGGGAGAAATGGTTTCGTTCATCACATCAAGAAGAGTAGTTGCTCCTTCATGTGGAGAATACATCAACTCTAGGTTTCGAATCGTAAACCGATCTAACCAAACGTAGCGTTCTTCTTCAATTCTGCTGATGGCAGAAATGTGTTTTAATTTATCATGTCTCGTATCTGCTAAATAATGAAGTGCGGCGCCAGAAGCAATTATCCCCTCTTCCATTTCTTGCACTCCAAACCCTTTTAATGAATTGGTTTCAAAATGCTTCAAAAGAGTCTCTGTGCCAAAATCTGAGGTAAACACCCAATCTTCTAGCATATAGGTAAAAAAGCTAGTCCCGAAATTTTCTTCAAACAACTTCTTCTTTTGTTTTTGAAAAAGAACTTCTGAAGGGGAAAAACTTTGCAAGAGTTTATCAATATATTCCGAATCTCCTTCCGCAACTAAGAACTCACCTGTTGAGACATCTAAAAAAGAAACTCCAATACTATTTTTTACCCCAAAATGAACCGCCGCTAAGAAATTGTTAGAATCCTTACTCAGTACTTCATCATTGTAGGAAACACCTGGAGTAACCAATTCGGTAATGCCTCTTTTTACAATCGTTTTAGTTTTCTTAGGGTCTTCCAATTGGTCGCAAATGGCCACTCGGTGACCCGCCCGAACCAATTTTGGCAAGTAAGAATCTAGCGCATGATGAGGAAAGCCTGCCAATGCCACTTCATTAGCAGAACCATTATGTCTTTTGGTAAGCACAATACCAAGTACTTTAGAAGCTCTTACTGCATCGTCACCAAAAGTTTCGTAAAAATCTCCAACTCGAAACAATAGCAATGCATCTGGATACTTCCCTTTGATTTGATAATACTGCTTCATCAAAGGAGTTTCTTTTGCCTTTTTTGCTGTACTTTTCTTTGCCTTACTCAATGGTTTAATTTTAAGCCCTAAAAGTAAGATTTGACTATTGGGCTTCGTATTTTTGAAAGCCCGATTTATCAATAGTTTTTCACAAAACAAGGCCAATTCAATGGATCGCAAACTCAAAAATGAGGAACTCGGAAGACCTGACTTAGAAACGTATCAAGACATCCCTAAAAAGCCAATCATTGTTGTACTTGACAATATTAGAAGCTTGAATAATGTGGGCTCTGTTTTTAGAAGTAGCGATGCGTTTACGGTAGAAGCCATATACTTGTGTGGAATTACAGCCCAACCTCCGCACAGAGAGATTAACAAAACGGCTTTAGGTGCCACTGAGTCGGTAGCGTGGAAATACTTTAAGAATACGGAAGACGCTCTTACCGATTTAAAAAATCAAAACTTTAGCATTTGGTCAATAGAACAGACAGAAAACAGCCTTTCATTAGCGGATTTTAACCCCAATAAATTGGAAAAAAAGATGGCCCTTGTATTTGGCCATGAAGTTAAAGGGGTTCAGCAGTCCATAATAAACCAGTCTGACGGTGTAATTGAAATTCCACAAAATGGAACCAAACATTCGCTTAACATCTCCGTTAGTGTTGGAGTTGTATTATGGGATATTACCAACAAACTAAACCAATGAAAAAAGCAAACCACTTTATGGCACAGACTTTGAACTATATAGTGCAAAAGAAAGTCATGAAAAAGTTATTGTTTGCCCTATCCATATTAAGCTTAGTTAGTATCAACGGTTTTGCTTTAGCGCAAAATCAAGAAAGCAAAGATGAATTTCAATTTCAGAAAGTAGAACATCATGCTTTTCAAGCAGGAGAGGTTTTACACTTTAAACTAGCCTATGGATTTATAAATGCAGGTACAGCAACGATTGAAATAAAGCCTGTAGAACGAAAAATTAAAGACCGCGAATTATTGCACATTGTTGGCACAGGAAAAAGCGTAAGCAGCTTTGATTGGTTTTTTAAAGTTCGTGATCGCTATGAAACTTACTTAGACAAAGAAGGCGTTTTTCCTTGGTTGTTTGTGAGAAGAATTCACGAAGGTGGTTATGAAAAAGAACAAGATTATCAGTTTTTTCAAGACCAAGGTTATGTAAAAAATGAAGATGATGAAACGTATGAAGTGCCTCATGGAATTCAAGATATGCTCTCTTCTTTCTATTATGCAAGAACGATTGACTTTAGCAATGCCAAAAAAGGAGATGTATTTGAATTTGTTTCATTTGTTGACGAAGAGATTTACCCTTTGAGAATTCGATATGCAGGTGATGAAACTGTAAAGATTAAAAAAGGGAAATTCAAGTGCATGAAGTTTCACCCAGTAGTGCAAGAAGGAAGAATTTTTGCTGAAGATGATGACTTAACGGTTTACATAACTAAGGACGAAAACAAAATTCCAATTTTAGCAAAGGCCAAAGTGTTAGTGGGTTCTATTCGCATGGAATTAACCGATTACGAAAATTTAGCAAACCCAATTGCTAAACTAGACTAATCAAAAATCAACTGTTGGTAATTCTTTAAAAGTGCTGGCGGTGGTGTTCCCTATCTTGTAAATTTGTAAAAATTATCGCTATGGGAACAGCCAATCCAAATAACATTCCTACTGAATTAGGAGAAGACATCATAGATAAAGTAAATCAGCTTAAAGAAAAATACGCAGCCCTTGGCCAAGACCTTGGCGCTTATTTAGATGGCTTAATCTATGCTGATTTTTTAACCTATTGGGATTATATTCATTTGGATACTTTATTAAGTCTACAGAACCCCAAAACTGCTTTTCCTGATGAAGAAATTTTCATCATGTACCATCAAATTACCGAGCTTTATTTCAAGCTTGCACTTAATGAGTTTAAACAAATTGGTGCAAAAGAAAACATTCAAGCAGATTGGTTTAAAACAAGAGTTCGACGAATCAACAATTATTTCAAAGCGCTTACTGCTTCTTTTGATATTATGATTCAAGGAATGGAAAAAGAGCAATTTCTAAAGTTTAGAATGTCTCTTTTACCAGCTAGTGGGTTTCAATCTGGTCAATACCGAAAAATTGAAATCTGCTCTACAGACTTTAGAAATTTAGTTGACAAAGACCATAGAGAAGCTTACCACAACTTAGAAGTTAATGAAGAAAACATTGAAAAAATGTACGAATTCATTTACTGGAAAAAAGGAGCCACAGAACTTGCTACAGGAAAAAAGACATTGACCTTAAAGCAGTTTGAAGCCAAATATTCGAAAGAATTTAAAGAATTGGCGCTTGAATACGCAAACAAAAACCTTTGGGCAGTTTATAAAAAACTTGATTCATCTGAGCAGCAAAATCAAGAATTGATAGATGAAATTCGATTTGTAGATGTAAATGTGAACATCAATTGGCCATTGGTGCATTACAAATCTGCTGTTCGCTATTTGCAACAAGACCCCAAAGACATTGCTGCCACAGGAGGAACAAATTGGCAAAAATATCTTCCACCACGATTTCAAAAACGTATTTTCTATCCAGAGCTATGGTCTGATACAGAGAAGGAAGAATGGGGAAAGGCCTGGGTTGAGGAAAACGTATTTTTTAATCATACGAAAAAGTGAGAAAAAAGCTCAATCAAATAGTTTTAGCCTTGAGCCTAATCTTGGCAGTAAGTGTTAGCCTTTTCATCATTCGATCTGTTAATGACACGACTGTTGAATCAGCTCCTATTTCTAATGACACTATTCCACCTAATCCTGAACCTGTTATTGAGTTTGGAATAGTTACCGACTCCTTTGACTTAATTGAATCAACCATTAAACCCAATGAGTTTTTAGCAAACTTGTTACTTCCTCACAATATTGACTACGTAACCATAGACCAAGTCGCTAAAAAATCAAAAGACATTTTTGATGTAAGAAGATTAGCAGCAGGTAAAAAGTATAGCATTTTTAAATCAAAAGACAGCTTACAAAAGGCTCAGTATTTTGTTTACCAACCAAATGCTATTGATTATGTGGTTTACGATTTGCGAGACAGTATTCAAATTCGCAAAGGGCAAAAAGAAGTTACAATACAAGTAAAAAGCGTAGGCGGAATCATCAATTCGTCGCTTTATGAAACCCTTCAACAACAAAATAGCAGCCCAGCATTGGCGGTAAAATTGGCCGATATTTTTGCATGGTCAATCGACTTTTACCGCATTCAAAAAGGCGATTGGTTTAAAGCAATTTATGAAGTCCAT
>CAJXFJ010000207.1 GCA_913052515.1 uncultured Flavobacteriales bacterium
CTTGGCAAAGCAAAAACGCAATACATGTAAATCTAAATTCTGATTGTAGAAAACAGAAGTAGGGATTGATGCTACTTTGTGTTCTTTAGTAAGTCGAACTGCAAATTCCGTATCTTTTTCTTGGCTTATTTTTTTATAGCCTAGCAATTGAAAATAGCTTCCTGCAGTATGCTTAATTTCAAATCGACTACCTTTTAATAGATTGACAAACAAATCTCTCTTTTCTTGGTAAAAATGCCGCAATTCTAGGTATTCTTCTTCCCTTTTTAAAAATTCTGCATAGGCTGCTTGAACTGGAGTATTCACAGAAAAGACATTATATTGATGGGTCTTTCTAAACTCTTTCATAAGAGCTTCTGGAGCCATACAATAACCAACTTTCCATCCAGTAGTGTGATAGGTCTTTCCAAATGAAGAAATGACAAAACTCCTTTTAGCAAGCGAAGGAAAACGTGCTACGCTTTGGTGTTCATAGCCATCAAAAATAATGTGTTCATAAACTTCATCACTTAAGACTAATATGTCTGAACCTTCAGTGATTTTTTCAAGCTGTTTTAAGTCTTGCATGCTTAAAATGCTACCTGTAGGATTGTGTGGTGAATTAATAATGATCATTTTCGTTTGACCATTGACCATCTTTTTTACTGCTTCCCAGTTAATTCTATACTCTGGAGCTTCTAATTGAACGTAGACCGGTTTTCCACCAACTAGTTCAATGGCGGGTTCATAACAATCATATGCGGGAGTAAATAGGATCACTTCATCGCCTTCATTGATGGTTGCTGCTATGGCCGTAAAAATCGCCTGGGTTGCACCGGCAGTAATGCAAATTTCTGTTTCTGGATTATATGAGCCACTATAAAGTTTTTCAGTTTTGATAGCAATTTGCTCTCTAAGGCTCATCAGTCCGGCCATTGGGGCATATTGGTTAAAGCCAGATTTCATAGCTTGATGTACCAATGATATTAAATCTGGATGACCATCAAAATCAGGAAAGCCTTGAGATAAATTTAATGCATTCTCTTTTGCAGCCAAGGCTGACATGGTCGAAAAAATAGTTTGACCAACCTTAGGTAGCTTAGAATGCAATGAAGCCGAAAAGCTTGGCATTGCGGTTTTGTTATTAGTTTACTTCGCCAATGTGGCTGCAAAATACTCGCGATTCATGCGAGCGATATTTTCAAGTGAAATTCCTTTTGGACATTCAACTTCACATGCTCCAGTATTTGAACAAGGTCCAAATCCTTCTTCTTGAGCTTGCTTTACCATGTTTCTAACACGGTCTTTCGCCTCTACTTGACCTTGTGGTAATAATGCATATTGAGATACCTTTGCCGCAACAAATAAAGATGCTGAGGCATTTTTACAAGCTGCTACACAAGCACCACAACCAATACAAGTTGCTGCATCAAATGCTTTGTCTGCATTTTCTTTTTCAATAGGAATAGCATTGGCATCTTGGGTGTTTCCTGAGGTATTCACAGAAACATATCCACCTGCATGTTGTATTCTATCAAAGGCACTGCGGTCAACAACCAAGTCCTTTATCACTGGAAAAGCACTTGCTCTCCAAGGTTCTACATAAATGGTATCTCCATCGCTAAAAGAGCGCATGTGTAATTGACAAGTCGTGACTCTTTTTCCTGGTCCATGAGGTTGTCCGTTTATGTATAGTGAACAAGCTCCGCAGATTCCTTCTCTACAATCATGGTCAAACTCAACTGGACTTTTCCCTTGGTTAATTAAATCATCATTTAAAATATCTAGCATCTCCAAAAAAGAACTGTCTGGAGATACATTTTCCAATTCATAGGTCTCTAAATTCCCTTTCGTTTTAGCATTTTTTTGACGCCATACTTTTAGGGTTAATTTCATTCCTTTAGCTGTTGACATATTCTTTCTATTTATAAGAACGTGTTTTAAGTTCTACGTTTTTAAATTCTAAATCTTCTTTATGTAAAATTGCCTCTGATGGTTTTCCTGTGTATTCCCAAGCTGCAACATAGGCAAACTCTTCATCTCTTCTGAGAGCTTCTCCTTCTTCTGTTTTAAACTCCTCACGGAAGTGACCACCACAAGATTCTTGTCTTTCTAGTGCATCCCGAGCAAATAATTCACCTAATTCTAAAAAGTCGGCAACTCTACCTGCTTTCTCTAATTCTTGATTTAATTCATCTGCGTCTCCTGGAACTCGAACATCCTTCCAAAATTGCTCTCTCAATTCTGCAATTTCTGTAATTGCCTCTTTTAAGCCTTCTGCGGTTCTTGCCATTCCAACTTTATTCCACATAATTAAACCCAATTTTTTGTGGAAATAATCTACGGATTTCGTTCCCTTGTTATTGATAAACTGATTGATTTGATCAGTTACTCTCTTTTCAGCCTCGTCAAACTCTGGTGAATTTGTTGGAATTTGACCGGTTCTAATATCATCAGCCAAATAATCTCCAATGGTATATGGAAGAACAAAATAACCATCAGCTAAACCTTGCATTAATGCCGAGGCACCTAATCTGTTTGCACCGTGGTCAGAAAAGTTCGCTTCTCCAATTGCATATAATCCTGGAATGGTAGTCATCAAGTTGTAATCTACCCAAATACCACCCATGGTATAGTGAACGGCTGGATAAATTTTCATAGGTGTTTCGTAAGGATTCTCATCAGTTATTTGCTGATACATCTCAAACAAGTTGCCATATTTAGATTCGATTACCTTCTTTCCAAGATTCTCAATATCTTCTTTTGTTGGATTTTTAACTCCTTTTACATGAGCCTCTTCTTTACCATAACGTTGAATGGCAGAGCTAAAATCTAAGAATACCCCTTCGTTGGTATCATTATTTACGACGCCAAATCCTGCATCACATCTTTCCTTGGCTGCTCTTGAAGCCACATCCCTAGGAACTAAGTTTCCAAAAGAAGGGTATCTTCTTTCTAAGTAATAATCACGATCTTCTTCTTTAATATCTACTGGCTTTAATCTACCTTCTCTTACAGCAACTGCGTCTTCTAATTTTTTCGGAACCCAAATTCTACCATCATTTCGCAAAGACTCTGACATTAAAGTCAGCTTAGATTGTTGTGTTCCATGAACAGGAATACATGTAGGGTGAATTTGCGTGTAACAAGGGTTTGCGAAATAAGCTCCTCGTTTATGAATCTTCCATGCAGCGGTTACATTAGAACCCATGGCATTGGTAGATAAGAAAAATACATTGCCGTATCCACCTGATCCAACGACTACAGCGTGTGCAGAATGTCTTTCAATTTCGCCAGTTACCAAATTTCGAGCAATAATTCCTCTTGCTTTACCGTCGACGATTACCACATCAAGCATTTCATGACGGTTATACATTTTGATTTTTCCCTTTGCAATTTGTCTGTTCATAGCAGAATAAGCTCCTAGAAGTAATTGCTGTCCGGTTTGACCTTTTGCGTAAAAAGTTCTAGAAACTAAAACTCCACCAAATGAACGGTTATCTAAAAGGCCACCATAATCTCTAGCAAATGGAACTCCTTGAGCCACACACTGATCAATAATGTTTGCAGAAACTTCTGCTAAACGATAGGTGTTAGCTTCTCTAGATCGGTAATCACCACCTTTTATCGTGTCGTAAAACAATCGGTAAGTTGAATCACCATCTCCTTGATAGTTCTTCGCTGCGTTAATTCCTCCTTGTGCTGCAATCGAGTGAGCTCTTCGCGGAGAGTCTTGGTAACAAAATGCTTTCACATTATAGCCAAGCTCTGCTAATGTTGCAGCTGCAGAACCACCTGCTAAGCCAGTTCCCACTACAATTACATCAATGTTCCTTTTATTGGCAGGGTTAACTAATTTGATGTTGTTTTTATGATTTGTCCATTTTTCTGCTAATGGACCCTCAGGTATTTTTGAATCTAAACTCATAATCAATTTCTTGTTTTAACTTAGGCCATAATTAGCATGTACACCGGTATAATGGCAAAAAGTAAAGGAACAATAATGGCAAAAGCGAATCCTGCTTTTTTAATTATTGGAGAATATTTTGGACTGCTCAATCCGAATGATTGAAAAGCACTTTGGAACCCATGTATTAAATGAAATCCTAAAGCAATCATTGCAATAACATAAAAAGCAACTAATAATGGATTTTGAAAGTAAACCTCTACTACAGTGTATAAATCTTTCATGGCTTCACCAACCATTTCTCCATTTAAACTCACCATTCCATTTTCTATTACTCCGCCTTTTACTATACTTCCGTCCATTAACATGGGAGCACCACTTTCTGACATCATATAAGGTGTTTCCCCAAACTTATATTCATACCAGAAATTTTGCATGTGAATTACGATGTATAGTAAGATTACTGTTCCAAGAATTCCCATGTTTCTTGAAGACCACATGGAATTTTTACTGGGTTTGCTGAAAGCGTAATTCTGAGGTCTTGCTTTTTTATTGTTCATAGAAATTACCAATCCATCAATAGCATGAAA
>CAJXFJ010000208.1 GCA_913052515.1 uncultured Flavobacteriales bacterium
AGCTAACAGGAATAGAAATTGATATCTTGGAGTATTTTGCCGAATGGGTAAAAGAAAAAAAAGATTTTGAAATAAAGTTAAACTATCAAAAGCCAGTAACTTTTCACAAGCTTTTACTTAATGTTCAAAATGGTTCAGCGAATACCATTGGAATGGGTTCGGTGAGTATAAACGAGAAGCGCAAAGAGCAAGTCATTTATTCCGCACCCTACTTAAAAAATGTATCCGTACTGCTTACTCAAGGAACTGTTCCTACCGCATTAACAGAGGAAGATCTTAAAAAGACCTTTAGTGAAATGTATCCTGTAATTGTAAAAAACTCCATTCATGAAACATATATGAAGGAATTTCTACACCAAGTCGGTTCAACAAGAGAGTCGACCAAGTTAACCAATCTACCTATGGAAGGTATTCAAACAATAGCAACTAGTGGCAGGTACTTTGGCTATTCTGATGTAATTACTTTTTGGAAATACATGAAAGAAAATGATGACTTTATCAAAATGCATAAAATAGCAAGTATAAGTGATGAATACTTTGGATTTATATTCCCGAAAGACTCACAATGGTCGCTTCTTTTTAATGAGTTTATGGAAAGTGGATTTGGATTTACATCCACCAAAGATTACCATCAAATCTTAGAAAAACATCTAAGCTTTGAAATCATTGAGACTGTAGAAATGAACTAAATAAAAAAGGCCGCGATTGCGGCCTTTTTTAATCTATAGAATTTTCTTTCTTATCTCAAGTTAAAGCGAACGGGAACTGTATATTGTACTCTCACGGGCTTCCCTCTCTGCTTACCTGGTGTCATGGTAGGTAATGATTTAATTACCCTAACCGCTTCATCATCTAGTGACTTACCACCAGAAACTCCTCTTAACACTTCTACATCTGTTACTTTTCCTTTTTCGTTAACTAGGTATCTAATGTAAACAGTACCACTTATTCCGGCGTCTTTTGCCATAGGTGGATATTTGGTGTTCTGAGCGATGTATTTATAGATTTCATTCTGTGTACACTGATCTCTTTCTTGTTTAGAACCAGCTTTTTCACATCCGGGAAACATAGGCATATCTTCAACAATAGTAAAAATCTCAACCTCTTCTATAACTTCTTCTGGTTGCTCAAAAATTTCAGTTTCCATATCAGCTTCAGAGTCTTGAATCTCTACCTCATCCTCAATTTCCTTATCATCTTCCACAATTTCTAATATTTCTTGTGGTGGCGGAGGAGGAGGTGGTGGTGGTGGTGGTGCTTGTTGTTGTGTAATTGGAATCATTTCTTCTTCAATTTCATCAACCTGCAATGTTCCAAGGCTATTAGGTCCTTGCTCATAAGTTTTCCACTCAAAAGCAAGCAATATTACAGCCATAACAAGCACTAGACCTATCATGAAGAAAACTCCACGCTTATTTTCTAAGTCTGCTTTAGGATTTTTCTTAAGTTCCATAAATTAAAAATAATTAGAAAGCTAAAATAATAATTTTTAAAGTGAGATTGGGGTGATTAAAAACAATTGTATGTTAAGTCTTTTCACCAACCTCAATAATTAAGCGATCTCTTCTTGATACGATTCTGCTGAAAGCAAATTATCCACTTGAGAAATATCAGACATTTTTATCTTAATCATCCAACCTTCACCGTAAGGGTCTTTATTCACTACCTCAGGATCTGATTCAATTCCCTCATTTACTTCAATCACTTCACCATCTAATGGCATGTACAAATCAGAAACAGTTTTAACTGCTTCAACTGTTCCAAAAACCTCTCCCTCTGCTAAGCTTTCGTCTAATGTTTCTATTTCAACATATACAACATCACCTAGCTCTCCTTGTGCAAAATCAGTAATACCTACAGTGGCAACATCTCCATCAATTTTTACCCATTCATGGTCTTTGGTATATTTTAAATCAGCTGGAATATTCATTTTTCGTGTATTTATTTTGGGTTAAAATTAGCATTTAAGTGACTATTGTGAAAGGGTAAACCTCAAACTAATTCCAGCATTTGTATTTGCTGTTGGGAAGGTAGATGAGATTAATGGAGTATTTGCAACTCGATCGTAGAACAGCCTCAAATTCAACTTATTGCTAAACCGATAATCAGCTGTAAACTTAATTGAGAAAATTCGCTGACCTGCGGTCAGCTCATTTCTATTTTCTACAATTCTTCTTATAATGGTTCTATTGTCACGAAGCGAAATATCTGCCCTCAAGTCAAGGTTACTGCTGCGTTCTACTTTACCTACTTTAAATGGCAACTTTAGATTGGTTAAGGTGTATCCCACTCCAATAATGTACTCTTTCCCTTTCACTTCAGTGATTTGATTATTTGCAAAGCTCAAGGACACATTTCGGTCTTGCCTCATTTCAACCCTGGTAATCAATCGGTTATTCCATGTCATATCCACATTTATAAGTGGACTAAATTGCTCAATTATACTTGCTGTACTTAGCTGTTTATCAGAGATAAAATTATTGTTCACGTCCCTAGAGAAAGGGTCGCCATTTTGAGTTTCATAATTTGGATTTCGAGTATACGAACCTACACTAAAGGTTGAACGATAACGATGATTTAAAGTGACACTTTTAAAATACTTTTTAAAGAATGGAATTCTGGATAAACCATCATAAGTTATATTCCAGTTTGGTTTGGGCATTATATCCGTAAAACTGCGTATGGTAATGGCATTCGCATTCTGGTCTGAATAAGCTGACAAGAATGAATAAAGCAAGACTTCTTGTGAAGTTTCACTGTAGCCATCAGCAAATTCCCCTCTTTGAAGCGAGTTCACATTTTGGCTTCCCAGACGTTGAGAAATGACTGCACGATTGGCTAACAATTGACTAAAAGTAGCATTCTCAAAAGTCTTCTCTTTGTCCTTTTCAAATGCGGTATTAAAAGTTAAATAAGATATGCTGTAATTTCCGCTTACGATTGGTGGTGCGTCATAATTATATGCCGGCGTTGAAGCACTATCGTCCCAATAAAAATAACGACTTACATTTTCTGACTCTGTCTGGGTAGCTTCTAATTGAATTCGTAGACCATCAATGGGTTTAATAGTAGCCCTAATATTCATGGTTTTACTATACGTCTTAGAAAAGTCACCACTTACAAAAATATCTTCCACAAGCCAACCATTATCTAGCGCTTTAAAAAAGTAATCATCGCCTGGTTCCTGAGCACCAGCTACAAAACCCCAACCGGGAGCATCCCAACCACCATCCATACCAAGTACAGAAGTTGTTCTTCCAAAATTTGGAAGAATTGTCCCTTGGGTTTCATTGTAGTTAAATGAAACCGTTTTCAAACTGGTAATAGCATAAATGGCATTATCCATTAAATAGCGTTGCAAAATAAACTTCTTCTTCTTAAGCGTATCAGGCTCTTCATCTATAGCTTCGGTGCGTTTATCAGGAATCTCTTCACCAACGATTAAGCTTTTGGGGTCTTCCCCTTTTTTCTCCTCCTTTTTCTTACCCTTTTTCTCTTCTTCTTCCTCTTCCTTTTCTTCTTTAAAAATATATCGATTATCAATCTGAGGATTCTTCAAATCTTTGTAGTACTGAAATTTATTATAGAGAATATCCATTGACAAGGTTGCTTGAAGACCTTTGGTTTGAGAGTTCCGAATGGTACTTCCCAAAGAAGTATCTGCATCTGGGTTACCCACTAAATCCCATGCATAAGTGGCAGAGTATCGTGCACTGGCATTTACAAAATCTAAACCAGGAATTTTCTTTAAGGGTAAGCTGTAGTTTAAGTCAAAATTGTGGTTGTAGTTGGTATTATCGCCAAACCTTTGAATGTTACTCCACACTTCCTGCTTGAAGGCTTCATAACTCTCTTTATCATCTCGGTCTACTTTTCCATCAGGTTCCCCAATTAATGCCCTATTAGAAGCATTGAAATTAAAGGTCAATGATTTTGTAAAGTTATGCCTCAAAGTATAAAGTCTAGTCCAATTAAACGACTTCTGATAAAAGGGTGGTGATTCAAAAACAAAAGAACTTGTTGAACTGCTCGTGATATTTCTTGCTTGACGCTCTTGATAGCTTCTGTCAAATAACGACTGCACACTAATTTGAGATGGAACCGGGTTAAAGTTGAAGTCCTTTACCCAATCCCAGCCTTTATGTTTTTTGAAAAACTCAACGTTTTTAAAAGGCTCAATGTGTTTTGGTTGCGCTGAATAAGCATAATTGATACCTCCACGGTAGGTTTCCTGCTTATCGTATTTGGTATTGATATCTCGTTGATATATTTCAGTATACGCATAGCTAAACGATAAATTCTCAACATCGTAGATTCTACTTTTCCCTTTGTTTGGCCCTGGTACTTTTTTAACATTGGTAAAATTCAAACTACGCCTTCGAGTGTAATCATCGGTTATTTTTCTAATTGAATCCTTATAATCATCCGTAAACTCATTTGAACGAAGAACATCATTCAATTTAACA
>CAJXFJ010000209.1 GCA_913052515.1 uncultured Flavobacteriales bacterium
GAAAGCATACTCGGAGGGATATTTATTTGGCTTTGTAGAAAAAGAAAAAAAGTTTTAATAGCCTATTTACTATTGACTGTGATTGCCATTGTAGGCGCCTCAAGAATCAAGTTTGACTATTTTTTAATGCAAGATTTAGATGAAGGACAAGATTTAATGGCTGAGCTTTCTTTCTTTCAAAAGCATTATGGGGGAATTAGACCATTTGAATTAGCGGTAATCCCGCAAGGAAACTATCAAGTAGACGATTATAAGTTTTTAAAGGAAGTGGTAAAGCTTGAAGCCTATTTAACAGAAACTTATGGAGTTAACCAACTGTTTAGTCCAAGTTTGCCATACAAATATTTAAATCAAGCCTTGCGAAATGGAAAAGAAGAATACTTTGTCTTAACCGATAATGAGAATCGCTTTGAGTATTTAAAAAAGCAACTTCAAAGAGTGAAGGACCGTGAAGAGTGGAGAGCGCTAGTAGCGGATGATGGAAAAATGGGGCGATTATACGGTAGAATGGTTGATCCTGGAAGTCGGGAAATGCTAAAACGAAATGAAGATTTGGAGCGCTTTTATCAGTCTGAAATTGATTCAAGTATTTTGGCTTATCAATTAACAGGAACACCTGTCATCATTGATCGAAGTGGAAGATATGTAACTCAGAATGTGATTTTTGGTTTACTTATCGCATTTGGTTTAATTGGCTTGTCCATGGGCTTTTTATTTAAATCGATAAAAATGGCTTTCTTAAGTTTAGTGCCGAATTTGTTTCCTATTCTTATTACAGCAGGGTACATTGGCTTTGCAGGAATTGCTCTAAATATGTCAACAGCAATTGTATTTACCATCGCTTTTGGTATTGCAGTTGATGATACCATTCATTTTTTAAGTCGTTATAAACAAGAAATGGTAAATGGCAGAAGTCGGTTGTTTGGTTTAAGGAGAACATTCTTATCTACTGGAAAAGCAATTATTATAACAACCTTGATCCTATTGGGTGGCTTTGGAAGCCTATTGTTTTCGGACTTTTTAAGTACTTTTTATATTGGCCTATTTGTTTGTATGACTTTAGTTTTTGCTGTAGTTACAGATCTTACTCTTTTGCCTTTACTATTACTAGGAAATAAAAAGAATAGGTCAAAAACGTTTGTTTAAATAGTACATACTAATCAACCAAACGCCTAAAGCTGCCAGGCTTATGTATGCTATGATTTGATCATCTTGAATAAGCCAATAGCACAAGCCAATAATGGAGAATAGAATGAGTGCAATAATTCCTTTTAGTTGATCTTTTCGATACATCTTGCGAAAATAAGCAGCTTCAACTTCAATTCAATTATCTTTGTTGCAAACTACATTTTATGAATTTCATTCTCTTTGATGAAAACAGAAAAAATCTGTTACCATTTAGCTACACAAGACCAATATCAGCGTTTAGATGCGGCATTTTAACCCTACAAGAAAAATGGGAAAAAAGAATTCCTGAAGCAAGTTTTTCCAATTTAACGGAAGACTACCTTCAGTTAAAATATCCAGTAAACTATGATGAGCAAAAAAATTATTATTTAAGTGCAAATCTTTTGTCTTCGGATGAAATCGTAGAGTCCATACATGCACTAATGAATAATGAGTGTTTAGTGGATGAAAATCAGCAATTGTTAGCTATTCGAACAGACCAAAAATTAAGTGCAGATCAGATAAATTCAGTTGGATTTACACACAAAGTATTTAAAGGGGAGGCAAAGAAGATTAATCAGGTATGGGAGATTTTTACAGGGAATGGGAATGAAATTCAAAAAGATTTTCAACTAATTACCAAGGGTAGAGAATCAGCTCCAATTCCTTCGAATAATATTCTCATAGGAGATCAAATCTTTTTAGAAGAAGGAGCAAAAGTTCAGGCAGCAACATTGAATAGTACCAATGGACCAATATATTTAGGAAAAGATGCTGAAATAATGGAGGGCAGTGTAGTGCGAGGTGGTTTAGCACTTTGTGAACATGCGACTTTAAAATTGGCATCAAAAATTTACGGTCCAACAACTATAGGTCCTCACTCTAAAGTAGGAGGAGAGGTGAATAACTCTGTTATTTTTGGATACAGCAATAAAGGTCATGATGGTTTCTTAGGAAATTCGGTACTTGGAGAATGGTGCAACTTAGGAGCTGATACCAATGTATCTAACCTTAAAAATAATTACGCAAGCATTAAATTGTGGAATTATAATAAGCCAGGCTTTGTTGATTCAGGTCTTCAATTTTGCGGTATGATGATGGGTGATCATTCCAAAAGTGGTATAAATACCATGTTTAATACAGCAACAGTTGTAGGCGTAAGTGCAAATATTTACGGAGGCGGCTTTCCAAGATCATTTGTTCCTTCATTTGCTTGGGGAGGTTCTGAAAAATGGATGACTTTTAAGTTTGAAAAGGCCATGGAAGTTTCTGAAAGAATGATGCAAAGAAGAAATATTGAATTGACAGAAGTAGATCGAGAGATACTGAAGACGGTATTTGAATTAAGCCAATCGTACCGAAATTTTTAACTGACAGATAAGCAGGAAATCACTTTTGGCACATCCCTTGAATAGTCAAGGGAAAGAATTATATGCTTCTAATTTTAGGAGCTTAACTGACATTTTGACGAAGATATATATGAGTTCATTTGAGTTTGAGAAGTTTTCACTAGCTGGTGTAATAGATGATGAGACGGAATTTATTCCATTGATGACAACTGAAGATGAGGAAGAAATGAATCAGGAAGAAACACCTGAAACCCTTCCTATTTTGCCTTTACGAAATACAGTTCTTTTCCCAGGAGTAGTGATTCCAATCACAGTAGGAAGAGATAAATCAATAAAGCTAATACAAGACGCGAATAAGGGCGATAAGACCATTGGTGTAGTTTCCCAACGGGACAATACGGTTGAAGATCCAAACCAAGATCAGCTTTATGAAGTAGGAACCATTGCTCGAATTCTAAAAATGTTTAGAATGCCAGATGGCAATACAACGGTTATTATTCAAGGTAAAAAGCGCTTCAAATTACTTTCTATTTTAGAACACGAGCCTTACATAAAGGCTGCAATTGAATCTTATGAAGTAAGTAAAGTGCCTAAGGATGCAAAGTTTGGAGCTTTGGTAGATTCTATAAAAGACATGGCCTTGAAGATTATTGAATCCTCACCAAATATACCTTCAGAAGCTTCATTTGCTATTAAAAATATAGAAAGTCATTCTTTCTTAATCAACTTCATAGCTTCTAACATGAATGCTCAAGTAGATACGAAGCAGCAGCTATTGGTTGAAACAAATATTCGTAAGCGAGCGCAATTGCTTTTAAAGCATATTAATGAAGAATTGAAATTGCTGGAATTGAAAAATGATATTCAATCGAAAGTTAAGACTGATATTGACAAGCAACAGAAGGAGTATTTCTTGAATCAGCAAATGAAACTGATTCAGGAAGAGCTTGGAGGAAGTCCTCAAGAGCAAGAAATTGAAGAATTTAAAAAGAGAGCTAAAAAGAAAGTTTGGAGTAAGGAGGTAAAAGAGCGTTTTGAAAAGGAACTTGGGAAATTACAACGGATGAATTCTGCTTCCGCAGAATACTCAGTACAGTCTAATTTTATTGAAACCCTTTTAGAACTTCCTTGGAATCATACTTCAACAGATAAGTTTGATTTGCAAAGAGCAAAGAAAATTTTAGATCGAGATCATTTCGGATTAGATGAAGTGAAAGATCGAATTCTAGAGCATTTAGCTGTATTAAAGTTGAAGGGAAACATGCGTTCACCCATTTTGTGCTTGTATGGCCCTCCGGGTGTTGGAAAAACTTCATTGGGAAAATCTGTTGCCGAAGCAATAGGTCGTTCTTATGTAAGAATGAGTCTTGGTGGTTTAAGAGATGAAGCAGAAATTAGAGGGCATCGCAAAACTTATATCGGTGCTATGCCGGGAAGAATCCTTAAGAATTTAAAGAAAGCAGGAACCTCAAATCCAGTTTTTGTATTGGATGAGATTGATAAAGTTGGAAATCATTTTCAAGGAGACCCTTCATCTGCTTTGTTAGAAGTGTTAGACCCAGAGCAAAATGAGGCTTTCAATGATAATTTCATTGAATTGGACTATGATTTATCAAAAGTCATGTTTATTGCAACTGCCAATTCTTTGAATACAATTCAGCCAGCTCTTAGAGACCGAATGGAAATCATTGAAATAAATGGTTATACCATGGAGGAAAAAGTACAAATTGCCAAGAAGCACTTAATTCCGAAGTTGGTTAAAGAGAATGGTTTAAAAGCAAAAGATATTAAACTTTCTCCTAAAGTGATTGAGTTGATTTGTGAGCAATATACCAGAGAATCGGGAGTAAGAAGCTTGGAGAAAAAGTTGGCCAAAGTTGTTCGTTTTGCTGCAAAGTCAATCGCCTTAGAAGAGGAATATGATGTAAATATTTCTCCGGAACAAGT
>CAJXFJ010000210.1 GCA_913052515.1 uncultured Flavobacteriales bacterium
TCTTTTGAAAAGCCCATTTTTCAAATTTTAATTTTAACGGTTCAAAAACATCTTGCAGGTCAAAACTCTGCTTATTTACTTCTAACTGCCCTTCTTCTGATCGTGCAATATCTAACAATTGGGTAATCAATTCACTTAGCTGATCGCTATTTTTTTCTACCAATTTTAGCTGTTGAAGAGTTTCTTCATCCAATTGACTTTTCTGCTTTTCAAGGATAGTTGAAACAGGACCTTTAATTAGCGTAAGCGGAGTTTTTAACTCATGCGAAATGTTAGAGAAAAATTTCACCCGATTCCGATCTATTTCTTTTAATTTCCGATTTGTTTTATTACGAATTCGAATCAAGTAGACTGCAGCAACAGATAGAATCAACAAGAACGCCAGTATAATGATTAAAACTTTTCGTTGCGCCTCTTCAATTTCTTTTTGAGCAGTTAACTGCTGTATTTCATTATCCTTTCTAGCGGTTTCATACTTCACTTCCATTTCGTTTAAAGCACTTACATGAGACTCTCCCAAATATTCCCTTTCCAAGTCTCTAAACTCTTTAAACTTCTTCAAAGCAGATTCAGAGTCGCCCATTAATTCATAAGTAGCAGAAATAAACTCCGCAGAAACTCGCATTAAATCTGTATTTCCTAATTTATGACTAATCTCTTCCGCTGTATTCAAGTAGTACAATGCACTATCATAATTTTCAACATCTCGGTAAAGCGCTCCTACATTCAAGGCAGTATTCATTATTCTGGAAGTATCTAATCGTTCCTTTGCTCTGCTATAAGCCAGTGTATTATAGTAAAGGGAAGAATCATATTGTTCAAGCTCTGAAAATGCAACTCCAATGGTAGAATACACATCAGTAGCCACCCCATAATTTCCAGCTTCTAGCGCATAATTTAAGGCCTTGAATGCCTCTATTTTCATACTATCGTACTCCTCAGTTAAATGATAGAACACAGCATATCCATAATGGTAAGAAAAAGAGAGACGGGATGAATTTTGCTCCTGAACTAAAGCACTTATGTCTTCTAAAGCCTCTCTCGCCTTTTCAAAGTTACCTGTATAGCAATAAGACCTTGATAAATTTACTTTAGCCCTTATCATCATATTGGGATAATTATCGGCGCATTTTTTAAAAAATAGATTATAAAATTTATATGAAGAGTCTACCATACCCCTGGTGTCATAACCTGTTGAAAGCAAATAAGTCGCAAAACAAGCCAAGGAATCTTCTTGATTTTTAATGGCAAGAATCCTTGCCGCTTTTACTTGCTCCAACGCTTCTAAAGTGGGTGTTTTGCTTGAAGAAGTTGCTTGATGAATCATATCTACAATCTGACTCTTTACTTCTTCTTTGGTCTTTTCTTCACCATTTAAATTGAGCTGAAGAATACAAAATAGTATATAAAAAAATAAAAATTTTGACTTGAACAATGATTGAAGTAACATCAATTTGTTTTTAAACATGGCAATTCAATAGCTTGACTATTTTCAAAAATATACTTATTACTGAAAAAGCAAAGAACAATTGATTGCTTTTGAATAATGAGAATTTCTTTTATTTAAAATTAGAACATCAGATTTCCTAATTTTCACCCATGAGATTTAAGAAGTGCATAATTTTATTGCTACTCTCAAGCCTTTCTTACAGTTCTTATGCTCAACATTGGTCTGATGATTTGGAGCTTGAACTGAACTATGGTCCAGGTTTAATTTTACCAGAATACCGTTTTTTCAACCTTATTTCAAGAGACTATACCAAGACTTACGAGTTTTCCATTCGCAAAAACACTTACGGTAAAGATGAGTGGCAGCAGTTGTATAATTATCCTTCTTATGGATTGCGGTTTGTCTACTCAGATCTCGGCAACCCCAATGTTTTGGGTGAAGTTTGGGGCATTTACCCCTATTTCCAAGTCACTATTTTAGATTTTAACCGCTTTAAAGTGTACAACCAATTTGGTTTGGGCTATAGCCGAGTAAGTAAAAAGTTTGACTTAGAAAACAATTATTTAAACGTAGCTATTGGCTCAAATGGTAATATGCATTTCAATACTCGTTTTGTGGCTAGCTATGAATTGTCTCCTAAAGTGTCCATAAATACTTCCCTTAGCTTGGACCATTTTTCGAATGGCAATACCGCAGAACCTAATTTGGGAATAAACTATGTGAGTTGGCTTGGAGGAGTTTCTTACACTTTGGGTCAAAAACAAGAAAAAATAGAACCCGGCTTACCGAGTAAAGATGGCTACTTAGAAAAAGAATTGGTTCTTGCTATAGGCGGTAAACATTCCCGTGCATTGTCTTCTAATTTTTACAGAACACACTCCATTTCTTATGAGGTGAGAAAGCAAAGTTTTCGAGCGTTGCATTTAGGCCTTGGGGCAGATTTGTTTTACGATAATTCTGTTAAAGATCAATTGGAAAAAGAAGGCAAAGATTATCAGCCAATCAATCAATTTCAAAGTGGCATTCACTTTTCTCAAACCATTGTGTATAATCGCTTTAGCATTACCTTTCAAGAAGGGATTTATTTGGGTTTAACCGAAAAGGTGAACAATTACTTTATGTATAATCGCGGAATTGCCAAATACAAATTGAATGATCAAATCAGTGTGCGATTTGCCATGAAATCGCATCTTCATATTTTGGATTATCCGGAAATAGGCATAGGAGTGATTTTATGAAAAAGTATGTCTTATATATGCTCTTGTTAACTTTACTTTCTTGTCAGAAAGAAGAAGAAACGACTTCCAAAAAAGTGACGCTTAATGCCTTTCATAGCTTGGTTTTAAATGAAGCATTTGAAGTTTACTTAATTGAAGGAAATGAATACAGCTTGGCCATGGAAGGAGCAGAATCGTTTATTGCTAAAATGGAATTTCAAGTAAGCGATAGCATACTTACCGTAGACAACACCAAAGGAACCAAATGGACTAGCCCTCAAAATAACGTTCCTAAACTATGGGTTAGTTGTCCTCAATTGAAATATGTAAAAGCCAACGAAAGTTGTGATATAAAGACCACAAACCCGATTACTACATATGAATTTGGAATTGTTTTAGGCAGCAAAGCCAATACCGCCAATTTGCAATTTGATAATGAAGTGGTTTATTATTGGAACGACTTTCCCTGTGGTGGCAAGTTAACTTTAAGTGGAAAAACGAAGGAATTAAAATTATGGAACACCGCAATTATGTCGGTTGATGCTTCTGCTCTAAGTGCAGAAAAAGGGTTTATTGAAAATGCCTCTAAAGGAGATTGTATTGTTCAAGTTAGTGATTACTTGGAGTACAAAATAAAAGGAGAAGGAGACATAGTGGTTTTTGGAAACCCTCAGCAAATTGTAGAAAAGGGAAAGGAAAATTCTGGACAACTTATCTTAAACTAAAAAGCCCCCGACATAGTCAGGGGGCTTTTCAATACTTCTATACTGTAAGCTTATTTGTTCTTCAACAAATCTCTAATTTCTCCTAAAAGCACTTCTTCTTTAGATGGAGCAGGAGGAGCAGCTGGAGCTTCTTCCTTCTTTTTCTCCATTCTTTCTTTCATATTGTTATACGCTTTAACAACCATAAAAATGGCAAAGGCTACAATTAAAAAAGTAATAATGGTATTCAAAAAGTTACCGTAGCTTATAGCTACCTCAGCAACTGCATCACCAGCACCTTCAGCTGATTCTGCAACAGCTTCTTGCATAACAATTTTTAAATCGGCGAAATCAACACCGCCCAATGCCAAGCCAACGGGTGGCATAATTACATCATTAACTAATGACTTAACAATTGCTCCAAAATAAGTTGCCATGATAAGACCTACGGCCATTTCCATGACATTTCCTTTGCTAATAAATTTCTTAAACTCGTTCATTATAATTGTTTTATGGTTAACGGCTGCAATATATAAATAAATTTAGATTTTTTAACACTTCTTAAAAAATGCATTTTATACCTGCATTCCATTTATAGAACTGATTAAGAATATTGAAAACCGATGACTAAAATATCATCGACTTGTTCATTAGCTCCTTTCCAATTTACAAACTCGTTTTCTAAAAGCTCATATTGCATTTCAAAAGATTCTGAAGAAATTGAGAGTAAAAACTTTCTAAATCGTTGTGTCATGTATTTTTTATCTTTTGGTCCGCCAAATTGATCTGGGTAACCATCAGAAAAAATATAGAATGCATCCCCTTTCTCTATGTCCAATTCGTGAATGGTATACCCGCTTCTAATATATTCTACCCCACCAATTGGGATTGGATCTGCTTTGATTTGATAAACTTCTCCATTTCTAACATAAACGAGTGGACGGCAAGCACCTGTGTAATACAACTTATTGTATTTCTCATGGATTACACACATCGCTACATCCATTCCATCTTTTGAATTGGAGTCAGAT
>CAJXFJ010000211.1 GCA_913052515.1 uncultured Flavobacteriales bacterium
GGACATGGCGAATCGACTTTACCACCATCAAATCGTTTGAATAGTTTAAAATTAGCAACTCAGTATACTTTTTTGGTTAATGAACGAAAGTCTATTTCTATGGCTATTGGCTACATTAACGAGTTTGAATTATCAAGCTTTGACCGTTTTGGTGAACCAATGGTTATTGGAAATGTTTACAACCCATTTTTGGTAGCTGCCAAAAGATGGGGAAGTAGCTTTCATACCTTGATTTATACAGGCCCAAAAATAGTGCAGCATTTTAAAAGTCAATTGTTTGAGAGTGCTTATGAAGTGAATACTAACTTTCACTACATGATTAGCAACAGCCGAAATTTTGTAGGTGTAGAATTAAACAAAACTATCCATGAAAGTGATTTTGATATGACTATAAGGCCACAAATGAGAGTAGGAATTGCGGATAACTTTTTAATTGGCATAGTAACAGGAATACCAGTTAGTAGAGAAAATGAACGATTTAGTTCATTTTTAAGATTAATATGGGAACCTAAACACAAGCATTAAGCAATTCCTCTTACAGCACTGCTAGCTTTTTTGTTAAGCTAGCAGTGCTTTTTTCAAGATGTCGATTTAGTTCTGGATATTTGTCAAAAACAAAATTGAAATGCTGAAATATATCATCTTGCTATTTGGAATATTGTCTACATTTAAGAGCTCCTCGCAAAGCATTCAAACCGATCGACCGAGCCAAACAGATGCAGCAACGGCTATTAATCCAGGTGAATTACAAATAGAAAGTGGTTTTCTATTTGAACGATACAAATTGAGTAGTAGCTTTTCGGAACATCGAAATTCTCATCCTATCAATGTAATACGCTTAGGATTAGTTAAAAAACTAGAGTTGAGATTCGTCAATCAATTGGTTACCTATCGAATTAAAGATAATGTTGGGAACATCAAAGACAAGAGTATTAGTGGTTCAGAGAATTTGCAAGTTGGTTTCAAATATCAGCTAACAAATAATGACTCTAAACTTTTAATGAGTGCCATAGCTCATGCCATTTTACCTACCGGTTCAGAAGGTTTAAGCAATCAATTTTATGGCGCTTTAGCGAAAATAAGTATGACTTATAAATTAGATGACATTAGAAGCCTGAGTAGTAATATTGGTTATATGAATCAATACTTAGATTTTGAATCAAACGGATTGGTGAAGTATGCCGATGGAGATTTAACCTATACTTTAGTTTATGGGCATTCTTTGGATGAAAAAGTTGGTCTGTTTCTAGAAGTTTATGGGGCTTATCAAGACTTTAACAATTGGCAAAATAATATGGATGCGGGCTTTGCTTATCTCGTAAAAGACAACCTTCAACTTGATTATTCATTTGGATGGGGATTAAATCAAACCATGAATTATCATTCACTAGGCATTAGTTTTCGTCTGCCAAACTAAGGCTTAACTTAAAATTCTTACCGACTTTTGCATGAAAAATAATTCATGCAAAATATCTCTCGATTCGTACTTGTAATTTGTTTGTTTTCTAGCATTCAACTAAATGCTCAACAAGCAAAAACGTATCAACTCTTTAATCAAAAAGGGAGGAAAGTTTCTTACAAAAAGTTGATAAAAGAAATTCAAAAGTCTGATGTATTTTTCTTTGGAGAGCTGCATAACAACACCATTGCACATTGGCTTCAACTTGAGGTGTTAAAGACAATTAATCAAGAAACGGAACGTCCGTTAGCTTTGGGTTTAGAAATGATTGAAAGGGACAATCAAGATGAATTGGAACTTTATTTAAAGGGCTCTATTGATCAGAAAGGATTTGACAGTACAGCTAGGCTTTGGAGCAATTACGAAAAGGACTACAAACCAATAGTAGATTTTGCGAAAGAAAATGAAATTAAAGTAGTCGGAACGAATGTACCTCGACGCTATGCTTCACAAATTTATCATGGAGGTTTTTCTGCTTTAGATAGTTTGTTTACAGAAGAAAAATCTTGGTTAGCTCCTTTGCCTATTGAGTATGACTCTACTTTGCCTGGATATATAAAAATGAGAGAAATGATGCCCGGTCATGGCGGCGAAAATCTACCCAAAGCACAAGCCATTAAAGATGCAACAATGGCTTATTTTTTATTACAAAATAGAGCAGAGGAAGAGCTAATGGTTCACTTGAATGGAACTTATCATTCTGACAATTTTGAAGGAATTTTATGGTATGTTAATTTATACCAACAAGGATTAAATCTATTAACCTTAAAAACAGTGACTCAAAATCAGCTTGAAAAATTAGAAGAAGACTATTTGCAAACCGCCAATTTTATTTTGGTAGTTGATGAAGATGTGGCAGATAGTTACTAAGTTGAAGATTTTATAGGTGCCCTTTTGTTGCTGTAACCATAAGCGCAATGTCTACAATTGTTGTTGCAACACCTTCCTCTTCCTAAGTGATAAAATTCAGTAAATACAAAAAGTCCGTTTTCCAAATAGTAATGTAGACCTTCTATAAAAGTTTCGCGATTAAGTGGAAATGGTCGGTTTTTACTTAAACCGACCATTTTGTCTATTTCTACTAAACAGGATTTACACAAACAATCGTAATAGGTTGATTGTAAAAACTGAGATGTTTCTTTTGTGATTCTCGCTTCAGAGCATTGACAATGTGTAATGTTTCCTAGCTTACATTCAAACGCTGAAAGGCAGCGTTCACATTGCTTTTTTTCATGCTTTTCTTGCATTTTTACTTAAGCCTCACAACTAGCACAACTAACCATATTAGCAACAAACTCTTTAGAAACCGATTGACTTCTTTGATAGTAAAGTGTTTTAACACCTAGTTTCCAGGCTTCTACCATAAGTTTATTAACATCCCTTACAGGTAAAGCAGCAGGTATGTTTAAATTTAAACTTTGAGCTTGATCAATGTATTTTTGTCTTACAGCAGCTTGCTGAATAATTTCAAGTTGACTGATTTCTTTGAATGTTTTAAATACTGCACGTTCTTCTTCATTTAATTCTTTTAAGTGCTGAACACTTCCATGATTTAGCATAATGCTTCTCCAAGTTTCTTCATTATCAATACCTTTCATAACCAATAAGTTTTTTAGGTATTTATTCTTTCTCATGAAATTACCTTTAGCCAATCCTGCCTTATAGTAATTGCTACTAAAAGGCTCAATGCCCGGTGAGGTTTGACCTAAAATAGCAGATGAAGATGTGGTAGGAGCAATGGCCATTAAGGTAGAATTACGTCTTCCATAATCTTGAAGTACCTCAGGCTCTCCGTAAATACGCGCTAAATCTTCACTTGCTTTGTATGTCTTTTCTTTTAAATAAGAGAATATCTCTGTAGTTTTTTGCTTGGCTTGCAAACCTTCAAATGGAATCATATTTTTTTGAAGATAGGAATGCCAACCCATTACACCCAAGCCTAAGGCTCTATGTCTTTTGGCAAAACGATTTGCAGAAGCTAAATAGTAATTGTCCTCTGTTTTTGCTATAAATTCTTGTAATACAGCATCTAAAAAGAATACTGCGAGTTTCACTGCTTCTGTATCTTTCCATTCATCATAAAGTTCTAAATTCATGGAAGAAAGACAACAAATGAATGATTCTTCCTTGGTAGAAGGAAGGGCTATTTCAGAGCATAGGTTACTCGCATTAATTCGCATTTCTTTGTCTATGTAGACATCAGCCTTAAAGCGATTTACATTATCAGAAAAGAAAACATAGGGTAGACCTTTTTGCTGGCGACTTTCAATCACTTTTGCCCAAACAGTTCGCTTTTCATGATCACCATCAACCATTTCTTGCATCCAATAATCAGGTACACAAACTCCATAAAACAAATTTTGAATAGGGTTACCAATATTCTTTATTTTCAAAAACTCTAGAATATCAGGATGATCAATATCCAAATATGCCGCAAATGCTCCACGACGAACTCCACCTTGAGAAATAGTGTCCATGGCGGTGTCAAATAATTTCATAAAACTTACAGCACCACTACTTTTTCCATTATCAGTTACAGCACTTCCTCTTTCACGTAATTCTCCAAAATAACCCGATGTGCCTCCACCAATTTTGGTTTGCATGATTACTTCACCTAATTTGTGTGTAATTCCTTCAATGTAATCAGGTACATGCACATTGAAACATGAAATTGGTAAACCTCTTTCTGTGCCCATATTGGCCCAAATAGGAGAACTTAAGCTCATCCATCCTTTCTCAATCATTTCAATAAAAGCTTCAGCAAGCTCGGGCTTGTATAAGCGCTTGGCTGCAGCATTAGCCACTCTTTCGATTGCTGTAGTTACGGTTTCCCCTTTCAATAAATAACCGCGATTTAAAATTTGTTGACTTTCATCGTTTAGCCACCATAATCTTTCCATAATTGTGAGTTTTTAGCTTTTAAATTGATTTAGAAGTAGT
>CAJXFJ010000212.1 GCA_913052515.1 uncultured Flavobacteriales bacterium
AAAGGCTATGGACATGGAGTAGGGCTTTGCCAAATTGGAGCAATGGAAATGGCTAGAAGAGGATACAATTATTCCCAAATACTACACTACTATTATAGAGGAGTTCATATCATAGACCTCTCAGCCTTAGATTTTTTCAAAGCTGATTAGAAATCAGTATATTAGCTTCAACGACTTTCTCAAATGTTTAGTTGGAGCAACATACCCTTAGTTCGATTAGTGGTGCCTTTCATTCTAGGTATCTTAATCTCATTTTACTTTATTGATGCTATTCCTATAAATATCACTTTCATTATAGGAATGTTTGTCGGTATCTTAATTATATTATTTGCAATTGGCAAGTTCAAGTATAAATATAGATGGCTTAGCGGAGCAATAAGTACCCTTCTTTTTATCTTGTTAGGAATTTTATTTCAAAACCTATTTACTTTTTCAAGTCGCATAAATCGGTTACCAACAGGAGAGAAATATACTTGGATTGGTAAGGTAATTGAAACCACAGAAAAAAAAGATAAAGCCCAACAAGCTATTGTAAACTTATATCAATTTTCAAAGCAAGATAGTTCATTTCAAAAGAAGGCTAAGCTTTTGATTTACTCCAAAGCAGACTCACAATTAATGGTAGGGGATATAGTTTTGGGAGAATCATTTATAAACTCAATTTCAAAACCTTTAAATCCTTATCAATTCGACTATGCCGCCTTTTTAAATAACAGGGGTATTCAATATCAAACGTTTATTCATAATTTTTCAATTATTGAAGCTAATCATGGCTTACTCAGGCTTGCCAAGACCTGCAGGCAAAATTTGATTCAGTGCTTTCAAAATGCAAGTATTCAAGGAGATGAACTTTCGGTATTAATCGCCATCACCTTAGGAGACAAAAGTCAATTAGATCAAGAAATTAAGAACGCCTATGCAGGGGCAGGAGCCATGCATATTTTGGCCGTATCAGGATTGCATGTCGGAATTGTTTTTTTAATCTTTAATCAGCTTTTATCTTTCCTAAAAGGAAGGTGGTTTGGCTATCTAAAAGCAGTTCTTCTATTAGCAATCATTTGGAGCTTTGCCCTTTTAAGTGGTTTGTCGCCTTCTGTACAACGAGCGGGAGTGATGTTTTCATTTATAATCATAGGAGGAGCTTTAAAGCGAAAACCAAGTATTTTAAATTCAATTTCAGCCGCAGCATTCATTTTGTTGATTTTCAACCCAATGCTTTTGTTTGAAGTTGGCTTCCAACTATCATTTGCAGCCGTAATTGGCATTGTCAGTTTACATCCAATAATATACAATTGGTGGCGACCAGATTCAATTCTAATAGACAAAATTTGGAGTTTGATAGTGGTGTCTTTTTGTGCCCAATTAGCTACCCTTCCATTCACTTTTTATTATTTCCATCAATTTCCTAATTGGTTTTTGCTCACTAATTTGTTTGTTATTCCATTGGCATTTGCCATAGTTAGCGGGGCCATAATAGTAGCTACTTTAAGTTTTGTATTTGAAAGTGATCTTTTCTTAGGTTATGTTCTGAATAAGGTTTTATGGCTTTTAAATCATGGTATTTTATTGATGCAAGAGTTACCCTATTTTGTTACTTCAAATATTTGGATTAACGAATTTCAAGCTTTCCTTTTAGCATTAAGTATCGTCTTGATTATAATTTACTTGCATCATTATAAATCTAACTTTTTTATTATTTCAATAGCAGCACTTTGTCTCATTTTTGGAATTTCATTTGTTCAAAAATTTAGCAACCACAAGAAGAAAGTTACCGCACTTTATGCGCTTAGAAATCAACAGGTGTTTTTATATAAGCAAGGTGGGAATGCATTAATATTAAGTTTATCAGGAGCTATTAGTAAGTACGACTCTTTAACAATCTTAGACCATTTAAATGCAATAGATGTTGAAGAAATGTATTTTGAAAAGTTAAACGACACTCATTCAATCGTTCAAGAAATTGGAGAAAATCAAATCATCCAATTAGGAGATAAATTAATACTTATAGGTAATTCTAACCTTCATAACCTGAGTCAAGACTTCCTGAATAAAATGGATTATATTCTTTTAAACTATCAACTTCCAAGTGAAAAAATAAAACAAATTATAAATACCAATACCTCTAAAATTATACTTGGTTCGGCTTATCCCAATTGGTATAAATTAAGTGACGAATGGTCTGAAAATGAGAAAAATAAACCGTATTTACTTTCTTCTGAAGGTTATTTAGAGTTATAGTTCCTGCAATCTATCAATCAAACTATTACGTTATATAATGGTTAATTTAGTGCAACCTTTTTTTAACTGTAGTTTATTTTATGAAATTTTTAAGTCTAACTGCCTGTTTGGTTATGTTTCTGGGAATGTCTGCCCAGTTTTCTCCTAATCAAATTATTGAAATTGTTGAAGCTGAAGAAGCCTATCAAAATCCGGAGTTTATGCTTTTCTCAGAAGATGATGCTCCAACTCAAGATGATTTGTCAATTATTTGGTCTACTTATTTAAAAGCTAGCTCAGACTTTGGTTTTATTTTAAACAAAACAGAAGTGGACGAGTTGGGTTACACTCATTTAGCATATAAGCAATCATTTAATGGAATTCCTTTAGCATTTTCCGATTTTAAAGTACATCTTAAAAATGGAAAAATTATTTCCATAAATGGTAAATGGATTAATAAAGAGCCTGCCACTCAAAATAAAAGTTTAAGTGAGAATGACGCTTTAGAAAAGGCATTGGCCCACATAGGAGCGAAAGTTTATAAGTGGCAAGTAGAATTAGAAGAAAAGCACATTAAAACCTTAGAAGGAGACCTTAATGCGACTTATTTTCCAAAAGGAGAGCTCGTTTATGTTTCACCAAAAGCGAAGCTCAACCCGAATGAAATGGAGTTGGCCTATCAATTTAATATTTATGCTCATGAGCCACACGAACGCGTAGAAATATATGTAAGTGCGAATAATGGAAACATACTTTTCAAGAATGATTTAATTCATACCGGAAATGCATCTGGAACGGCAAGAACGGCCTATAGTGGAAATCAAAGTGTAACTACTGATAGTACAGGTTTAAATCAATTTAGATTAAGACAAACAGCTAGTGGGGGTGGTGTTCAAACTTTTGATTTAAATAACGCCACAACCTATGGTGGTGCTGTAGATTTTACAGATACAGACAACTTCTGGAATAATGTAAATAACCAGCAAGACCAATATGCAACTGATGCACATTGGGGTGCGGAAAGAACATATGATTACTTTTTTAACAAGCACAATAGAAACAGTATAAACAATGCAGGTTTTACTTTGGTGAGTTATGTTCATTATGATAATAATTATGCGAATGCATTTTGGAATGGCCAATACATGACCTATGGAGATGGAAGTGGTGCAATTTCACCATTAACCGCATTGGATATTGCAGGTCATGAAATTACACATGGCTTAACTACGTTTTCAGCAAACTTGGTTTATCAAAGTGAATCAGGAGCCTTAAATGAATCTTTTAGTGACATTTTTGGAGCTGCTATAGAATTTTACGCAAGACCAAACAATGCCAATTGGACCATTGGTGAAGATATTGGTAGAACAATTCGGTCTATGTCAAATCCTGCTGCATTTGGTGACCCGGATACAAGAAATGGAAATAATTGGTTAAATGTGGTTGGATGTACACCTTCAAACCAAAATGATAACTGCGGAGTTCATATTAATAGTGGAGTTCAGAATTTCTGGTTTTACTTGCTAGTTAACGGTGGAAGTGGAGTGAATGATCTTGGAAATGCATATAGTGTTAGTGGAATTGGAATCGACAAAGCCGCTGCTATTGCATTTAGAAACCTTACCGTTTATTTAGGAAGAACATCAGATTATGATGATGCAAGACTTTATGCAATTCGTTCTGCCATAGATTTATATGGAGCTTGTTCTCCTGAAGTTGCTGCTGTGACCAATGCTTGGTATGCCGTTGGGGTAGGAGCTCCTTATGTAGCAGGTGTAAATAGTGAATTCTTTTCGGCTGATACGACAGCATGTGCACCACCCTTTCAAGTTGCTTTTCAGAATAATAGTTCCAATGGAGTTACTTATACTTGGGATTTTGGTGACGGTTCTACTTCTACACAAGCAAACCCAGTAAAAACGTATACAGCTTATGGCCAATTTGACGTAGAGCTCATTGTTGATGGGGGAAATTGTGGAGCAGATACCCTTAAGAAACAATCTTATATCAAAGTGGATTCTAGTTATCAGTGTGTTGTTCTACTAAATTCAGGCATCAATCCAACACAAACAACATGTACTGGAAAATTATTTGATTCAGGAGGAAGCACTTCCAATTATGGGGACAATGAAAATGGTTTTATAACCATTGCACCACCAGGAGCTAATAGCGTAA
>CAJXFJ010000213.1 GCA_913052515.1 uncultured Flavobacteriales bacterium
CCGCCGTAGTTAGAGCTTTTGCAGAAGCTGATTCCGAGCATGGCGTAAATGTAAAAGCTTATTATAAAAAGTCACTTATAATTTTACTTATAACAGGACTCTTAAGTAGTGCTTTCTTATATGGTTTTGCTCAATTTATTGCTGACTTATATGGCAAAAGCTATTTGGCTTCTCTTATTCAGATACTTGCCTTTGCTCTTTTACCTTATAATTTAATTGATTTGAATTCAGCTGTATTTAAAGGACTGCGAAAAATAGTTCATCATACTTTGCTGGAGAATATTGGGAACCCGTTGTTTTCACTTATTACCATTTTGATAAGCTATTGGCTTTTTAATGATTTTATTGCTGTTTTTTATTCTATTGTTTTTGCCTTAGCCGTATTGTGTTTTTTAAGTTTTGTTATGCTTTATAGAGTGCTGGCAAACATAGAAGTGAAGACAAAGAAAGGTGTTTCTTATCGTGAAATTTTAAAAGTTTCATTACCCATGTATCTCAATAGCTCATTAGACCTTATAGGCCGTTGGGCCGATATTTTGGTTTTGGGATTCTTCTGCACTGATTTTCAAATTGGAGCTTATCACTTGGTGTCTAGGCTTGCAACTGCTATATCCGTTCCATTGCAAGCATTAAATAGTATCATTACCCCTAAGTTCAGACAACTTTTCATTCAAAACAACTTAACCACTTTAAAAGAAGTTGCTCAAAAATCGGCCAAAGGCACCTTTGTTGTCGCTTTTTTAGCAGGCAGTGCTTTAGTTATTTTCGGATATTGGATAATTGAGTTTTTTGAACCAGCATATGTAATAGCCTATTCCAGTCTGATTGTTTTGGTAATTGGTATGGTGGCCAATTCATTTTTTGGCTCTGTTTTGCACTTACTTAATATGACCGAAGGTCATATGTTGTTAATGCGAATATCCACAGTTGTTACCGCTGCTAATATTGGTTTAAACTTAATTCTAATTCCAGAACTGGATATTATTGGTGCTGCAATCTCTACGTCTTGCTCTATTTTTATGTTGTATTTTCTTGCTGCCCTTTACTGTAAAAAACGACTAAAATTTCTCCCTTATGCCGTCCCTTCTTTAAAGCGTTTAACTTTAAAAAAGTACTGAACACTTAAGAATTCTTCAAAGCAATTAAATGTTAGAAGATTGAATAGTTTCCGTTTTCTATTACCATCTCTCATTTTCAAACTTGAAGAAGATTCTTGAATTTGTCTATTGCGAGACGTCAATAATTCAATCATATTTTTTCTGCAAAAGAATCGCAAATGTGTTTTATCCAATACCCCATGGTCAGTATAAGCAAAGCTTCCCTTAAATACGATTTTCCGTAAAGCATTAACTTCTCTAATATTAGGTAGACTAACTAAAAAATAACCACCATCGGTTAAAAATCGCTCTAAGTAGTTAAGCACATCCCAAGGATCTTCTAAATGCTCTAACACATCGGCAAGAATAATAACATCAAAAGCGCTTTGTGCTAGTTTTAAGTCTTTCTTTTCGATGTTTGCAATAACAAATTGGTCTATTGATGCATGATTTTGGTTGCTGTCTTTAAACTCAAATAATTCAACTCCGCAAGCATAAGAAGCAAGGTTGTTTTCTTTAATATAGCGAAGTGTATGCCCTCCACCAGCACCTACTTCTAATACCTTTTGTTTGCTATTGCTTGGCAAGAATTTAAGTAAATCCAATCTAACATTGTTGTAATAGCTAGCGTCTTTCTCGGTGTAGTAATTCTCAAAGCTTCTCTTCATGCCTAATCTTAAAAGCCTACAAATATAGTTTTTGAAAAAGAATAGCAGATAAGTATTTATTAGCTTCAAAAAATAACGTAATTCGCTTTTAAATAAGAGGAATGGATAGTTTAGTTGTTTTAGGAGCTCAGAATGCCAATGTGGATGATCGTTTTTTAGATCGAAAGGAGATAAAAACGGTTCAATATTTTGAGGAGGGAAAATTTCATGAGCTTACCTTTTTTCATGACTTTGGATCCTTAGGAGTGCCATCGCTTTGCTGGGACAAGCATAACAAGAACATTCTTTACTTTACTACTGGTGACGAATTGTATGAATTAGATTTGACAACAAAACGGTGTCAGAAATTAAACCTCCAATTTTTAAGAGATGTTCATGAGATAGATTGCATAGATGGTAAAATATGGCTGTCAAATACTTATTATGATGAATTGGTTGCCTTTGATATTGAAAGTAAATCAGAATGGAAAAGAACTCGCTTACAACCTAAAGATGCCAATGGAGAGAATAGGCTTGATGTAAGTGGAAGAGGCGAGTTTAAATTTAAGGAAGGTCAAAAAAATAAATTTCATACAAACCAAGTATTTAAAGGCTACGATGGTAGCCTGTATGCTCTTATTCATCACATTAATGGAGAGCAGCTATTTCATCGGGTAGCTCAAAAGTTGATAAAGAAGCAAGGAAATGGAGGAGTACTAAATTTAGCCAATGGGAAAACACATAAACTGAGCTTAAAAGCTCCACATTCAGTTCGTTTAATTAATAATGAATACTGGGTATTTGATAGTGGTCATGCTCAACTGAATGTATATAATCAGGCTTGGGAAATGACGAGAGAAATTCCAATGGCAGGTTGGGGCAGAGGTGGTGTTTACCACACAGAAGAAAAACGTTTTTATGCCGGTGTGTCTGCCAAGCGCAAACGATACTTGTCTTTTAATGAAGAGAACAAGCAAAAAAATTTGGTACAGGTGTTTTCAGTAAACTATAATATAGTGGATGAATTTGAGGTGCCAAACGTAGAACAGGTAAACAATCTATACTTTCTAGATAAAGAGCAACTAGAAGCGCTTAAATTGATGAATAAATAAGCATGAGTTTGAAACCAAAAGTTTCTATAGTTCTGTTAAACTATCTTCATTGGAAAGATACCATTGCTTGCTTAGAAAGCATTTATGAGCACATTAATTATTCTAATTATGAGCTGATTATAGTAGATAATTTATCACCAAATGATTCTGTAGAAGCCTTGACAAACTACATAAATCAGTTATCAGTCGTAAATAAACCTATTTTAAATGTAAATCAGGCGAATCTAGGTTTTGCGAATGGGAATAATCTAGGGATTAGCTTGGCCTTAGCTAGAGGTGCTGATTTTGTGTGGTTGTTAAATAACGATACCTTCATTAAAGACGACGCACTTAGTCCTATGTTGAAGGCGTATAAAGGAAATGTGGGTATACTAGGTTCTAAGTTGATCTTTTATCCTTCAGATAACTTAATTCAAGCAGTCGGTGCTACGATAAATAAGTTTAGTAGTAAAATTGTGCAAATTGGCTTTAATGAGAAAGACAAAGGACAATATGACAATAAAAGTCTTGCAGTAGATTTTGTTGTAGGTGCATCCTTGTTCGTAAGTAGAGAATTTCTTGAAAAGGTGGGAATGCTATCAGAAGATTACTTCATGTATTTTGAAGAGCTTGATTGGTCATTACGAGCCAAGAAAAAAGGATTTAAAACCGATGTGTGCACATCAAGTGTGGTATACCACAAGCAAGGTTTAACGACTAAAAACCAAGCTTTAGGTGAAAAAAATAAAGTAGCCATGTATTTTCAGTTTAAAAATTTACTGTTGATTTACCGTAAATACTTTTGGTATTATTACCCCATTGTTCTTCTTGTTGTCTTTTTAAGAGTACTTAAATTTAATCTCGCAAATGGGCTAAAAGACCTTGACCTATTTTATAAAGTGTTTTTAAAACCTAAAAAGTTTTCTTTTGAGTAATAAGCCAAACTTATTCATTATTGGAGTTGCAAAAGGAGGAACCACTGCTTTAGCGAATTTTTTATCCGAGCATCCTGACGTTTTTATGGCTGAAATGAAAGAGCCCAATTTTTTTAGTTCAGAAACATTAGAAGAGAGAGAGTTGTATTATGGGAAGACCTATTTAAAATCTGAACAAACATATTTGGATTTGTATAAGAACGGGACTCAATATAAATGGAAAGGCGAGGCTAGCGTTTCGTATTTTCAGTTTCCTGAAACAGCAAAAAAAATAAAATCATTTTCTCCCAAAGCCAAGCTAATTCTATTACTAAGGAATCCAATACAAAGAGCAATTTCCCACTATCTAATGGATGTACGCTTAGGATTTGTATCTGTAAGCTTGGATGAAATTATTGAAAAGAAAGAACAATATAAATCTTTCTATTCTCAATATATAGAACAAGGGCTGTATTATAGTCGTATTCAGGCGTTTAGAAAGTACTTTGCTTCAAATCAATTGCTCATATTAAATGGTGATAAAAGAGATGATATAGAAATGAAGAGCTTAGAATTTTTAGGTATAAATAATATTTCTCCAGGGGATATTAATGATAAATCTGTATT
>CAJXFJ010000214.1 GCA_913052515.1 uncultured Flavobacteriales bacterium
GAAGTTGGCTAAAAACAACTGATGGTGTGAAAGTAATTGATCCTGAATTTTGCTTTTACGGTTCTGCCGAGTTTGAAATTGGTGTAACTGTAGCTCACTTAAAAATGGCAAATCAATCAGAAGAATTGATTTCAAAAGCCATTCAGCAATACCAATCAAAGGCAAAACTAGATACAAAATTGATGGAGGCCCATGCCGCCGCAGAAATTATGCGCAGAATTTTAGGTCTAGCACAATTGCCACTCGAAATTAATTTATCAAAACGAGAAAGCTTACTAGAGGAAGCTGCTCAAACCCTTTTAAATTTTTAACTAACCCTACATGATTATGAGAAACTTTCTACTACTCTTGTTCAGTTGTCTGTCCTTGGCAGTCAACGCGCAACAGTTTACTTACACTTCCCAAGTCCTGGATTTGGAACAAAAGCCAGTTCCCGGAGCAACTGTCCAAGAAATTGGGACACAAAACTATGCCTTAACGGATATTATGGGAAAATTTACCCTAAAATCTGATAAGCAGAATTTAAGTCTTCAGATTTCATTTATTGGTTTCGAGCCTGTAATTATTGAAGTTGTTGGTGGTGAAATTCCCGAAACCATTTCCTTTACAAAAATTGCTAATGAGCTGAATGAGGTTGTTATCACCGCTCTAGGTATTAAAAGAGATCAACAATCGATGTCTTCTTCCATTTCTAAATTGAGTCCTAAAGAATTGGTAGAAGTGCCATTGCCCAATGTGGTTAATTCTTTGGCCGGACAAGTTGCTGGTGTTCAAATCACTAATGGGTCATCAGGAACGGGTTCTTCTTCAAGAATCATTATACGTGGAGAAAATTCATTGAGTGGTAATAATCAACCTCTATTTGTGGTGGACGGAGTTCCAATTCGAAACCAACAAATTACTTCAGACTTGACTAACGATGGTGCTTTGCAAGAAGTAGATTATGGAAATGGAGCTTCTGAACTAAACCCTGAAGACATGGAGTCTATTACAGTCTTAAAAGGACCAGGGTCTGCGGCCTTATATGGCTCTAGAGCATCAAATGGAGTGGTTTTAATTACGACTAAAAATGGCAAAGCAAAAAAAGGTTTAGGAATCACGACAAGCAGTTCGGTGACTTTTGAAGGTTTATTGACTTTACCAGATTATCAAAACAAGTATGGAGGAGGAAGCAATGGAGCTTATTCTTTTGAAAATGGTATTGGTGGTGGTACTGCTGACGGTGGTTTAAGTAGTTATGGTCCTGCCTTAGACCAAGGCTTACTTATCAAACAATTTGATAGTCCTTCAACCGATATTGACGGAAATCCAGTAAGAGCTGGAGATGTGCAAGCAAGAACTTTTGCCGATGGTTCGTACACAGAGATAACACCTACACCTTGGGTTTCAAGACCAGATAATGTGCGCGATTTTTACGAGACAGGAGTTACTTCTCAGCACAGTATCGCAATCAGCAATCGAGGAGATGAAGGAGGTTTTAGGCTTTCTTATAATAATTTGAGAAATGAGGGTGTTATCCCAAATACCAACCTAGATCGTGATGGATTAGCACTAAGCTTTGACCAAACTTTAAATCCCAGATTAAAAGTTCGAGGATTTTTAAACTACATCAACAGTCGAAGTGACAATCGAGCAAACTTGGGTTATGGTTACGAAAATGTGCAATATGGCTTTAACTGGACTGGTAGGCAGGCTGATATTGCAGCTATGAAAAATTACTGGCAAGCTGGATTAGAAGGTGTTCAGCATTACGACATCAATTACTTATGGCTAACCAACCCCTACTTAACCTTATTTGAAAACACCAATAGCTTTAACAAGAATCGAGTGTTAGGAAATACTTCCGCTTCTTATGATATTAATGAGAAGCTAAATTTTACAATAAGAGGTGGTATTGATGCTCATAATGACCAAAGGGAATTTAGGAGAGCTTTTTCAACTAATAGAAATCCGTTTGGAAGCTATCGAGAAGATAATGTGCGTTTTTTAGAAACCAATTTTGATTACCTATTGACCTATAAAGATGCCTTGAATGAAAATTGGGCCTATACGCTTTCAGCCGGAGGTAACCGTTTTGATCAAGAAATTGAATACACCTATGCCACAGCTGCTCAATTAGCAGTTCCGGGGGTTTATTCCATTGCGAATTCTAGGGTTCCAATTACTGGAAATTCAGAGTATTTTGACCGTAGAATCAATAGTTTATATGGCATAGCCAATTTTGAATATAAAGACATTCTGTACTTTGATTTAAACTACAGAAACGATTGGAGTTCAACATTGCCTGAAGACAATAATTCATTTGGTTACTACTCTGCTGGTGTAAGTTATGTGCTTTCAAATATGCTGTCTTTACCCGAAAAAATTAGCTATTTGCAAGTTCGATTTAATGCAGCTTCTGTCGGGAATGACACCGACCCTTATCAACTAAATAATACCTTTCAATTTAATCAAAACTATGGTTCTTCTACAAGGGTAACCAACGGGAATGAATTAAAAAATGCCGATTTGAAACCAGAGCGTTTGAACGCCTTTGAAGTAGGTTCTGAAATTTGGTTGTATAAAAATCGCCTGCAATTTGATGTTTCTGCCTATCAGAATACTTCCATTAACCAAATTATTGGTCGACCGATTTCTCAAGCTGCTGGTTTTGCCAGTATCATAGAAAATGGAGGAGAGGTTAGAACCCAAGGCTTAGAGCTAAGGTTGAGCGGCACCATTGTGAAAACTGAAAAGTTCAAATGGAATTCATCGGTTAATTTTTCAACTTACCGATCTGAAGTGACTAAACTACCAGAAGGGGTTGATCAATATGTTACAGGAACTGCTTCCTTTTTTGCCGGTGGTGGTGGCTCAAATACCGTTTTCTACATCGCTTCCGAAGGTGGTAGAGTAGGCGATATGTATGGAACTGGTTTTGTGAAAGTAAATGGAGAGATTCTGTATGAGAATGGTTTACCTGTGCAAGATGATGAGCTGAGGTTGCTTGGAAATTATAATCCAGATTTTAGCATGGGTTTTAACAATCAGTTTTCTTATGGAGCTTTTACCGTAGGAGTGTTGGTTGATTGGCGTTATGGAGGAATATTTGTTTCTCGTACCAAGGCTTTAGGTAGCACTTCTGGGGTGTTGGAAGAAACTTTGGAAGGCAGAGAGGGAGGAATCGTAGGTGACGGTGTGATGAACATCGGAACAGACGCCAATCCGCAATATGTTCCCAATGATGTGAATGTACAAGCGAGTTCATATTACAATGCATTTTATGATCGTGGAAATGAAGAAAGTGCCATTTATGATGCCTCTTATGTGAAGCTGAGACAAGTCAGTATATACTATGAAATTCCCGAAAAGCTTTGTGAAAAAATAGGATTTCAGAACATGAGAGTCGGTTTTGTAGGAAGCAATTTACTGCTGTTTACCGAAAATCCACATGTTGATCCTGAGTTGAATGGTTTTCAAGACCGAAACATTACTTATGGAGTAGAAGATATGTCTTACCCATCAACCAGAAGTTTTGGTTTTAGTCTTAAAACATCCTTTTAAAAACAATGAAAATGAAAAAATTAATATATATATGTATCGCCATCATAGCCATGGTGGCCTGTACCAAAGATTTTGAAGAAATCAATGAGAATCCAAATTCTCCAGTCCAAATTGAACCAGAGTTTTTACTGTCTAATGTTATTTCAGTAGCGGCTGATCAAAATACCTACAATCAAGGATTTCGATTGTCAAACTATTTAACTCAGTTTGCTGCAAGTGTAGAGTTTGAGCGAATTGACCGTTATGAAATGGGCTCTAATGCCGATTATTGGAATACCTTATATGGCTTGTTAAATGATTTAGAGTCTATTAAAACCAATGAAAAAACCAATGCTGCCTATAATGCGGTGAGTGATATTTTAAGGAGCTACTTGTTTTCGCAACTAACCGACATGTGGGGAGATGTTCCATATTCGGAAGCCTTGCAGGCAAAGTCGGGAAATTATACTCCAAAGTACGATACACAGGAAGCCATTTATACAGATCCAAATACAGGAATTTTGGCCGTGCTGGCTAATGCCGCTGCTACTTTAAAAACAACAAGTGGAAAAATTAGAGGAGATATCTTATTTAACAATGACTTGAATCAATGGGTGAAATTTGCCAATGCGCTTAGGGTAAGGTATTATTTGCGTATTTCTAAGCGAATAACAGATTTTACAGCTTTGCAAGCATTATCTACTTCAACAGATATCATGCAGTCTAATGCAGATAATGCAGTCTTGCCTTATTTGAGCTCCGCACCAAATCAGTTTCCCATGAGTAATGCTAGTTTGGGTTTGTATCAAGAGCATCGAATGACATTAACCGTTGATTCGATTTTAAAGGCATG
>CAJXFJ010000215.1 GCA_913052515.1 uncultured Flavobacteriales bacterium
AATACCACACCATTTGAGCCAGAAGTTTCGCAGACATTTCATTCTGATCTTTGAGAGGATTATAATCGAAAAATCCAATGGACGTTAATTTATCATTTATACCTGCATATCTTGATAATTGACATGCTTCCTCCCCTGTAAATCCATTTGGCGATGCACTTTGATTTGCCGGCGAAAAAGGTTGAGCAATCGAATTCATGCTAAATGCAATAAAATCTGAATTACGAATTACCGGCTCTGCTAATTTTAAGCTTGATTTAATCTTTCCAAGTCGATGAATATCATAAAACAGCTCATCTAATAATTTATACGAATCGGGGTCAACCAAATAGGTTTGATAACCTAGATTACTATAATTGAACAATACATTAGGTTGCTGCAAAAGAATCTTACTCAATATATTTTGATCTCGAATAACATCATCTGCATTACCTAAATGAAAAGAAGAGTCAATTGACACCAAGTTTACAAGCTGTTCTTGCTTTGCATATGCTCTATACATAGGCAATAATAAATCTTGATTACCTCCAACAACAACAGGTATAATTCCTTTTTTTAGAAAAAAATCTACACAAGTTTCTAATGCAAAATAGGTATCACTCACCTCAGCGCCAGGCAAAATAGTCCCTAAATCTGCAATTTTAATTTTTGAATTATTGTAAAATAAGGGGTATAACTCTTTTCGCAAATGAAATCCTGCTTCTGAACAACCTGAAATACCTGATGCTCTATCTTCCTTTACATCAAAAAGGACAAGATCGTATTCATCTACTTCTTCTTCATTGTAAGTTGTTAAAATTGTTCCAAGTTGCTTGGCTTTAAACTCCGTCTTTGGAAACAACTTTTCAAGCTCAACAGCTTTTAAATAATCCCTCCAAGACATTAGCTCTTCTTCGTTTTCTTTGTTGTCTTTCTCGCTCTCTTAGCCTTTGGCGGAGCAGAAGCAATCGCTTTACATTCTTCTAAGGTTAATTCTTCCGGTTTCTTGTCTTTAGGAATTTTGAAATTCTTACGCCCTATTTTTATATAAGGCCCATACCTTCCATTAAGTACTTGAACGGTTTTATCCTCATCAAACGTTTTGATGTATTTATTCTTTTCTTGTTCCTTTTTAATTTCAATTAATTCAATAGATCTTTCTAAATCTACAGATAGTGGATCATCTCCTTCAGCCTTTTTTAAAGAAACAAATAAATTATTCCATCTAATGTATGGACCAAAACGTCCGATAGCAGCAGTTACCTTCTTTCCTTCATATTCTCCAACCTCTCTAGGTAGTTTAAACAATTCTAATGCCTCTTCAAGATTGATACTTTCTATACTTTGGTCCTTAAGTAAAGATGCAAACTGTGGCTTTTCTTCATCATCTGCTGTTCCTATTTGAACCATTGGACCATAACGACCAATACGAGCTAAAACGGGCTTTCCTGTTTTAGGATCTACACCTAATTCACGCTCCCCTTTTGCGCGATCCGCATTTTCTAAGGTTTCTTCTACATTGGCATGAAATGGATTGTAGAATTTCTCTATCATCTTATTCCACTTTAACATACCTTGAGCGATATCATCAAATTGCTTCTCAACATCTGCTGTAAAGCTGTAATCCATAATCGTTTCAAAGTGCTCAGACAAGAAATCAGTTACCACCATACCTATGTCTGTTGGAAAGAGCTTATTCTTTTCTGCACCTGTTCTTTCTTGCTTAACCTCTTCATTAATCTTAGAGTCGGACAAAGTAATAACCTTATAATCTCTTTGTTCTCCATCACGGCTTTCTTTTACAACATATCCTCTCTTTTGGATTGTTGAAATTGTCGGAGCATATGTAGATGGTCTTCCTATTCCTAATTCCTCTAGTTTACGAACTAAGCTTGCCTCTTGATACCTTGGTGGGTGCTTCGTAAACCTTTGGGTTGAAACAATTTCTAGCATTTGAAGATGATCCCCTTTTTTCATAGCGGGCAACATTCCACTTTGTTCTTCAACATCCTCATCATCTGTAGATTCTAAGTAAACTTTTAAAAACCCTTCAAAGGTGATTACTTCACCTTTTGCAGTAAAATCGGTATCTGATTCAGAAACATCAATAACAGCTGTTGTTCTTTCTATTTGTGCATTGCTCATTTGAGACGCAACAGTTCGCTTCCATATCAACTCATAAAGTCTACTTTCTTGTGAGCTTCCAGATAAACTAGCGTTCGACAAATTAGTTGGTCTAATTGCCTCGTGGGCTTCTTGTGCTCCTTTGGCTTTTGTTGAGTATTGTCTAGATTTCGAATACTTTTCTCCATACTCACTGCAAATAAATGCCTTTGCCCCTTTTATAGCGTCATCAGAAAGATTCACTGAATCAGTTCTCATGTAAGTAATCTTTCCCGCTTCATACAATCGCTGAGCAATTACCATAGTTTGCGAAACCGAATAACCTAATTTACGACTTGCCTCTTGTTGCAAAGTTGAGGTTGTAAATGGTGCCGCAGGCGACTTTGTTGCCGGCTTTTTCTGTAAATCTCTAACAGAATAAGATGAAGTTTTACATTCTTCAACAAACTTTTTGGCCTCCTCGTAGCTTTTAAATCTAGAAGATACTTCTGCTTTAAATGATGGCCCTTTCTCCATAGAGAAAACACCTACTACCTTGTAAAAATCTTGACTATTAAATGCTTTGATCTCGCGCTCACGTTCTACAATTAATCGAACTGTTACCGACTGAACCCTACCAGCTGATAATGATGGTTTTACCTTTTTCCACAGAACGGGAGATAATTCATATCCAACGAGCCGATCTAGCACTCTTCTTGCTTGCTGGGCATCTACTAAATCCTTATTAACTCTCCTAGGACTTTCAATTGCTTTTGTAATTGCATTTTTGGTAATCTCATGAAAAACAATTCGCTTTGTATCTTCTTCTTTTAACTTTAAGGCTTCCAGAAGGTGCCATGAAATCGCCTCCCCTTCTCGATCCTCATCCGTTGCCAACCAAACAGTTTCTGCACTTTTGGCCAGTTTCTTTAATTCAGCAACTACCTTTTTCTTATCATCGCTGATAACATATTCTGGTTCGAAGTTATTTTCAATATCTATAGAGATATTTTTACCTGGGAGGTCTCTAATGTGGCCAAAGCTAGATTTTACAGTAAAATCTTTCCCCAAGAACCCTTCAATGGTCTTGGCTTTAGCGGGAGACTCTACAATGACTAAATTCTTAGACATACGTTTGAGTTTATAGTGTTTTATGTGCGTTGCAATTGCAAAATTGCGCCGCAAATAAAATCAATAATTATAAGGCTACAAACAACTGCATTTAAATAATCGTCTCGTGTTAATGCTATATTATATTATATATAATATATTTTTTTTGAAACTTAAGACTGTAATAAAAGTTAAAGCATTATGCCATTTTGTCACAAGCTTTGAATTTTGACTAATTTTGTTTCGCAATAAAAATGACGGTATGCTAGGAACAGAAGAAAAGGTAATAGATGAAGCTAAACAAGGAGAAGCCTTGGAAAGATATTCTAAAAGTGCAGGCTCTAATGGAAGAAAAGTTTACATTGAAAGCTACGGCTGCCAAATGAACTTCTCCGATAGTGAAATTGTTGCTTCAATTTTGGAAAAGGAAGGATATGAGACTACCAGATTAATGCAAGAGGCTGATATAGTTTTTGTAAATACATGCTCTATTCGAGAAAAAGCAGAACAAACTGTTCGGAAAAGACTTCAAAGCTTTCACAATGCAAAAAAAGCAAAGCCTGATATGATTATTGGTGTATTAGGCTGCATGGCGGAACGCATGAAATCTAAGCTTTTAGAAGAAGAAAAATTAGTTGATTTAGTTGTTGGACCAGATGCTTACAGAGACCTACCAAGTCTAGTAAATGAGGTTGACGGAGGAAGAAAAGCGGTAAACGTTATTCTTTCAAAAGAAGAAACTTACGGAGATATTAGTCCAGTTAGGCTAGGTGGAAATGGAGTGACTGCATTCGTTTCTATTACAAGAGGTTGTGATAACATGTGCACTTTTTGTGTAGTACCTTTTACCAGAGGTAGAGAAAGAAGCAGAGACCCAGAAACTATTATTGAGGAAGTTAAAGCTTTAGCGGATCAAGGATATAAAGAAGTTACTTTGTTAGGTCAAAATGTAGACTCTTATTTATGGTATGGAGGTGGTCCCAAAAAGAACTTTGAAAACTTATCGGAAGAAGAAAAAGCGAAGAGTGTGAATTTTGCTCAACTCATGGACAAAGTTGCTCAAGTTAGCTCAGAAGTAAGAATTCGGTTTTCAACTTCTCATCCGAAAGACATGACCGATGAAGTACTTCATGTAATGGCTAAACATGAAAATATTTGCAATTATATTCATTTACCT
>CAJXFJ010000216.1 GCA_913052515.1 uncultured Flavobacteriales bacterium
ATGGCTGCATAATTTCCATTAGCTTGAGGGGTAAAAGAAGCGCTAGTTTCACCCGGTATAATGGTATCGGCAACACAATCAATCCATTGAATAGTGGCTGTAGTATTTAAAGCAAAAATAGTAGCACTTCCGGGGTTCAATCGAACGTCTACGGTATCATTCATTTCTACATGAAGTGTTACCAAGGTATCACAACCATTGGCATCCACTAATCGCAGATGATGATCTCCGTCTTCAGAAAATGTATAATAAGCACCATAATTTGCAGAATCGTTTTCACAATATCTTAGGGTATCGAAACTGTGATTGTTATAACAAATCGAATATTTTGAAATAAATGCACTTCCGTTAGTAGTTCCTAGCGAATTGGTATTTATGCTAGTATCCGGATCAAAATCTACCAAGTCTTTAAAATCTCCACATAAGTAAATGAAATCATTACTGGCATCAATGTTATAAGCTCTATCACGCTCAAGGTCGCCCATACCATGAGCCCAAATTAAGTTGGCGTTTTTATCATACTTAGCCATGAATATATCTTTGTTTCCTTGACTTGCAATTCTATACTCGCCTATTCCAACTGCGAAGTTCATGGTATCTTCAAAAGATCCCGAAAGATAAATTGAACCTGCAGTATCGACTTCAATACTAGTAGATAAATCTTCTAAACTTCCTCCAATACTGTGTGACCAAATGTATGCTCCTGAAGTATCGTATTTTGCAAATACTACATCTTTATCTCCAACGGCAGTGTGAGTAGGTGCGGTTAAACCAGTATCCATATAGGCAATGACCTGATAATCTGCCGAAACATAAAGGTGTCTGCCTACCAATTTGATATCTGTACTTTTATCAGGTGCTGGCCCACCAAAATTCTTGGCCCATACAGCATTTCCTGAAGCATCATATTTTGCAATGAAGAAATCGTTTCCACCATTATTTCCAATATTAATGTTGTCAAAAGTAGCGGCCATTCCAGTAACCCCGGTTAGAAAAATATTTCCTTGACGATCTACATCCAAAGCATAACCTTCATCTAGACTATTAGATCCTGCATTTTTAGCCCAAATGTAATTTCCATTCGCATCAAATTTTGCTAAAAAGATATCGGGACTACCACCCATGGTGTTTATCATGGCAACTCCTGCAGAAGGATCAAAGTCAGTAAAAACTAAAAAAGAACCTGTAACAATTAGATTATCACTATTATCTACAGCTATGTCGAATCCCCAATCAGGAGCAGGCCCACCAAATGAACGCGCCCAAATGAAATTTCCTGCGGTATCATATTTTGCAATGAATACATCAAAAACTCCATTAGAAGGTAAAGCACTTCCAGGAGCAGTACCTGCTTTAAATTTGGCTGTATCCATAAAGTCTCCTACTACATAGATGTTATTTCCAGAATTATCTAGTTCTATATCTCTAATGTTTACCAATTGATTGCCATTAATACTTTTCGACCATTGGTAATTACCCGAAGCATCATATTTTGCAATAAAGGCATTGGGAGCAAAAGGAGTCCTATGAATAGCTTGATTCATAGAAGGGTCCAGATCAATACTGTCTACATAGTTTCCAACTACATAAAGGTTTTCATTTTGATCAACTACTGTCGCAGTAGCTTCATCATTAAAAATACCGCCATAGTGAATGGTGTTTTCATGAATTTGTGCTTCCAACGAAATGGATAGACAGGATAGCACAATAAAAGATAAAAAGTAGTTTAACTTTTTCATAAGAAATTGGTTTTAGTAATTGTGCCATCCAATTTCGTTCTTTAGAAAGGTTTTGTATGAATTTAATAGGGGACAAAAATGAGACAATTGTAAAGGCTTGTTTATTAGGTTGCTACAATAAATTAAATGTAATGGTGCAAGTCCTTGTAATTTTCCAAACCAAGCTTGTTGGTGAGTCTTAATCTTGTTTTACGAACAGAATGAGGTAATATGGCCAGTGTATTTGACATTTCATTAACCGATAAACCCAATTTCAATAAAACCAAAAAACGCAATTCTGCTTCAGTTAAATTAGGCGCTTTTAAAATCAACTTTGGTATGTAGTTTGGGTAAACTAAACTAAACGTGTCTTTAAAATCAAACCAATCCTCATCGGTTAAGATGATTGAATCTTTTAAACGATTTAGAGACTCACTTTTTGAAGTAATATTTTCTTCCTTGGTGTTTTGAAGCTTGATTTCTTCAATTAATTCATTCTTTTCTTGAATTCGCTTTTTAAAGTTTTTAATTTTTTGCAGATTTTGTTCCTGTTTCTCTAGAAAATTATGTCTTTCTGCTTTTCGTTTTTTGATGCTCAAAAACCATAAATAGGCCAACAGAACAATAATTAAAGAAGATGAAGCAATTAGGATTAATCGAACTCGTTTTTCATTACTTGTTTTTTCTTCTAAAAGACTAATCTCTGCTTGATGTTTTTCTTCAATGATTCTCAGGTTTAGCTTGGTTACTTTAGTGTAATCTTTAGCCTCATTCAATTCTTTCTGCTTCAAAAGCACCGAATCTTTATATCGCGATGCTTCTTGATAATCTGCTAAATGATCAAAATACCTTGCTTGTATATTGTAGTGTTCAACCAAATAATTGGGGTCTTTTATTTGATGCGCTTTTATCAGCTCCTCTGTCTTATTAATCCAATAATTTGTTGAGTCGAATTGCTTTAATTCAAAATAAACCTTAGATAATCCAATGGTAGCTGAAGCCGAATTGATATGTTCTTGATGTTCCATTGCATTTGAAAAGGCTTTTGCAAAACATTGTTTTGCTTGATCTAAGTTTTTGATGTTTAAGTACTCTAAACCTAAATTACAATAAGAGGCAGACAAGTGCCCAAGCATTCCTTCTTTGAGCATGATCTCTTTCGATTTATTCAAATAAAGTATCGCAGAATCACTTTTTTCAAGTCGGGTATAAACAACCCCTAAAATGTTATACTCAGCAGCAAGTGCATAGGCATCTGTGGTGTCAATATATTGCAATGACTCTAAAATGTACTGTTTGGCTTTATCGTATTGTTTAAAGCCAAATTGAACCACACCCATGTTATAAAGGTAAAAGTCTATGTTTTCTACATATTCATAACCAACTTGTTTTAGTTTGTATTCAGAGAGTAAAATGTTTTCAATGGCATGTTGAAACTCCAATAGTCGATATTGAAAAATTCCCAAAACATTGGTTAATCTGGCTTCGGTTAATTGAAATTCTACATTATTGGAAATGGCTTCTAAAGCCTGCTTTACTAGAAAGATGGAAGAGTCTTTGTGCTCAGGAACATAATGAAAGTAAAAAACACCTCTTAAACCATTAATCAAACTTGTCAATTCTTCAATATCTGATTTAGCTACAGCTGCTCTTAGTTCTGCTAGTTCTAAAGCTGCCGTAGAACTATCTTTTTTGATGATGTTCGCATTAAAGTAGGCTATGATATTTTCTGCTTGCTCGCCCTTTTTACCTTGAAGTAAACTGTCATATGTTGTTTGTTGAGCAAAAGATGAATAGGTGAGTAGATAAGTGGATAAAAATAGAAAAATTACTCTCATTGAAAATGTGCTATTCGGTACTCCAGAATACGTTTTTGTTTATCAAAGGGTTTGAGCTCATCTAAACCCAATTGGTTTATGGCAGACTCAATTTTTTCCGTTTCTGTTGCATCCGAATTTTTTAAATAAAGCGCTCCTGTTTCTATGAGAGCAGCTTTTGGAATTAAACCAATTAATTCTGAGCCACTTACTGCTACACCGTATTTTTGAGCTAAGTTTTTGGTGTTTTCAAAAACTTCATAAAGTGAAGTGGCTTGGTAGTTGGTTAAGTTAATAGATACTTGAGCTTTCTTAAAATCTTCAATATACCAACCAATGGCTTTTACATGTTTTAAAAGACCAGCTTGGTATTTCGTTTTGCCATTTACGTTTCCCAAAGGGCGACCAAGTTCTCTTAAGTCGTAAGCAATTTCTTGAGCAATTGAAGCATTACGTGTATTCAAATTGATGTTATAAGCCACCAAAAAATTTCGAACGCCCATAACCGTTCCACCTGATTTTGGGTTAAACAAATTCCCAAAGTCAGGTTTCCATTTGGTCAAGCGTTCGGCTAATTTTTCATAATTGCCAATTCGGTGTTTAGCTAAATTTCTACGTTCAGAATTACTTGCACTTTCCTCGTATAAGTAAATAGGAATCTGAAAATCTTGCTGCACTTTTTTTGCTAATTCATAAACCAAAGGCTTTAATTCTTCGATGCTTATTCCTGAAATAGGAACAAAAGGGCAAACGTCGCAAGCTCCAATTCTAGGGTGTTCTCCTTGCTGCTTGCGCATGTCAATCAGCTCAGAAGCTACTTGAA
>CAJXFJ010000217.1 GCA_913052515.1 uncultured Flavobacteriales bacterium
ATTAATCGGGTAATTGAAATGGCTTGGGAAGATAGAACACCTTTTGAAGCCATAGAATTTCAATTTGGGCTCTCTGAAAAAGAAGTTATTCAACTGATGAAACGGGAATTAAAGCTCCAAAATTGGAAAAAATGGAGAGCAAGAGTTCAAGGTAGAAAAACAAAACATAGAAAACTTAACGCTAACAAAAGCATTCGCTTTAAATCAAAAGCCCAAAAAACAATTAGTGGTAATCGTATTTCGAAAAAGAAGTATTAGTTAACCTTTTTTTGCTCAAACTTTCTGATAATCAACCGCACACCTCTATCAAAGTTTAAGTAGTTGTATGTCCAATTGAAAAAGGTGATTACTTTATTTCTGAACCCAACTAATGAGAGCAGGTGCACAAACATCCATACATACCAAGCAAATTGTCCTTGAAATTTAATTTTTCCCAAATCAACTACTGCCCTATTTCTTCCAACTGTAGCCATCACACCTAAGTCTTTGTATTCAAATTCTTTCATTGGTTTCCCTTCTTCCAATCTCACTAAGTTTTTTCCTAAAAACTCCCCTTGTTGATTAGCAACTGGCGCCAACATAGGTAAGCCATTTGGAAAAGCATCAGTTTCCATATGCCCAATATCTCCGATAGCAAAGATTTTCGAATAGCCTGTAATTTGATTATGTCTATTAACGGTATACCTTCCTTTAGAAACACACTCTTCAGCTAATCCTTTTATTAGATTCCCTTTTACACCTGCAGCCCAAATTAAGGTTTTTGCTTTCAGTTCTTTACCTTCTTTAAATTTTACCGTATGTCCATCATATTGAGAAACTGCGCTTTTAAGCCACACCGTTACACCTAAAGATTCTAAATATTTAAATGCCTTTTGAGAAGCTTCATCCGACATGGGCGGCAATAATTCATCAGACATTTCAATTAAATGAATATTCATTCTCCGAATATCAAGATCGGGGTAATCTTCAGGGAGAATATGTTTTTTTAATTCAGCAAAAGCACCTGCTAGTTCTACACCTGTTGGTCCGCCTCCTACTATGGCAAAACTCATTAATGCTTCTTGCTCCTCTTTGGATGAAGTTAAAAGAGCCTTTTCGAAATGTTGAAGAATAAAACTTCTTAAATCTAGTGCCTCAGAAATACTCTTCATGGTCATAGCATTTTGAGCAATGTCTTCCATGCCAAAATAATTGGTTGTTGTTCCAGTAGCAATTACTAAGTAATCGTAATTAACACTACCAATGTCTGTATGAATTAAATTTTTATCAGGAAAAATTTCAAGCACCTTGGCCATTCTAAAGTAAAAATGCTCTTGTGATTTAAAAATCTTACGAATGGGGTAAGCAATCGAATCTGGCTCTAAACCTGCTGTAGCAACTTGGTATAATAGCGGCTGAAACGTATGATAATTGTTTTGATCAAGCATAACCACTTGAAACCTCTTTTTCTTTAGCGATTTAGCTAGTTGCAATCCACCAAAACCACCACCAACGATAACAACTCTGGGGCGATTCGATTCAGGTATATTCATGGTAAATAAATTTTAATTTTTTGCATCAAAACAATGCGCTTACTTTTGAGTTTCAAAGGTATGAACAAGCAAGACACCCTATATAATAAAGGCGTAAAACTTCTGAAAGAAAACAAGCTAAATGAAGCTTTAACTCTTTTCAATGAATTAGTTTTAAAGGAACCCACAAATGCTGATTATTGGAGCGAAAGAGGGGTTGTATATTTTCATTTAAAACGAAGAAAAGAATCGTTGGCTGATATGGATAGAGCAGTTGAATTACAGCCACAAAAAAGCTATCGATATTCCAGTAGAGCTTTTATAAAAGGACACTTTAAGGATATAGAGGGTGCTATTGCTGATTATGAGAAAGCCATTGAACTAGACCCAGAAGATGCTATTGCGCATAATAATTTGGGCTTACTAGAGGAGCAATTGGGGTATCTTTTAAAAGCTAAAAAACGATTTGATAGAGCCGATAAACTTGGTCCACAATCTCAAATTGATGGCAGAACAGATCAGTCAATTCAAGGTGAAGAAATTCCTGCAAGGAACATTCAAAAAGAGCTAGATGAAGAAAAAAAGAAGCAAACATTGTGGTCTGAGTTAAAAAGCCTTGGCACACAAGAAGGCAGAGCTTCGTTTATTCGTTTTCTCAAATCAGGTTTTAAGAATACCTAAATTCCCCAAATTCTATCCCAAAGCTTATAAAGTTCTTTCTCAGTGCCTTTGAAGGAGTTTTTCTTTTGAGTAATACTTACTTCGTTTTTTCTACTAATTTGATACGTAAATACAAAATTTGAAGGCTGGTCGCTCATTCCATCAATTAAGCCAAATCGTAAGTCATTCATACATAATTGTTCTCCACAATTTGTCAGGGTATAATATCCTTTGGTTAAATGAACCAGTCTCTCAATATCAGGATGATTTCTATATGGATTTAAGAGTGTTTTATTTTTAGGAAAACGATGCACCTCCAATTGACTTCCCGTGTCAAATAATGATCGATAAGCAATTAGAAAGTCATTCTCCTGCTCAATATTAAAAGTCCATAACAAGGCATTAAAAGGTGTTGGTCTGCTATCAAACTGAATAAACTCAATTTGGTTTTTACTCAATAGGTTTTTAAAGGTATAATTCATATATCCTTTTATACAAAGTGTAAGCAGCAAATAACTACTACTAATCCATAACCCTAAACGGTTGGCCTTTTGTCTTTTGACTGAACCTCTTTTGCTAATAAGAGCAAAGAGCAGACAAACTAAAAAAGGGAGTGTGTAGATGGGGTCAATCACAAAGATGGATTGAATGGCAATTCTCCAGTCTAGTGGCCAAAAAAATTGAGTTCCCCAGGTGGTGAAAATATCTAAAAGGGGATGCGTAAATACAGACAAGAAAAATAGTTGGCTCCAGCCCCACCAATCAGCCTCCTTCCTTTTAGTATAAATTTTACTAAGTAATAAACCCAATATGGGAGCAATTAATAAAGCAAATACGATAGAATGACTAAATCCTCTATGGATTTCAAGCCGATCTACCGTATTCATAAATTGTCCAGGAAGGGTATCTAAATCTGGTATGGTACCACCTATGGCTCCCCATAAAATAGCTTTATTACCAACCTTTTTGCCAAGCACTGCCTCGCCAACAGCACCACCCAATACAATTTGGGTTAAAGAATCCAATTAATAGAATTTAAGTTAATTAGAATGGCAAATCATCTTCATCATCGTCTGCATTTAAATCAGCTGTATTAACCGATGACATGGGTTCTTCTGTTGGTGGAGGAGGTGTATTGCCACTTGGTGCATTTCCGTCTACAGCCTCTACTCTCCAAGCATCTAAGTTTGTAAAATAGCTAACATTGCCATTTTTTTCCCATTTCCTTCCTTTCAAATTGAAAGAAACTTTTACTCTTTGATTTACATTTAAGGCATCTACCAAGCTACATTTATCTTGAATCAATTGAAATTTAATATGCTCAGTAAAAACTCTACCTCCACCCTCTTCTGTTGTTTCTACAACAAACTCTCTTTTCTTAAATGCATCACTTACTTGTTGAACTGGAAATTTTTCAACCAATTTACCTTCTAACTCAAAACTCATATTTAATCTTCTATAATTTCTATTTTATTAATCTTATCTCCTTGTCTAATCTCATCAATAACATCAACGCCTTTCACTACTTTTCCAAAGCAAGTGTGGTTACGGTCTAGGTGAGCAGTATTGGTGCGGCTGTGACAGATAAAAAACTGAGATCCACCCGTATTTCTACCGGCATGAGCCATACTTAATACCCCACGATCATGGAATTGATTATCGCCGTCTAATTCACAATCAATTGAATACCCTGGTCCACCTGCACCTGTTCCATCAGGGCAACCACCTTGTACTACAAAGTTTGGAATTACTCGGTGAAAAGTTAATCCATCATAATAACCATCCTTGGATAACTTGACAAAATTTTCTACTGTTTTAGGGGCATCGTCTTTATAAAACTCTATTTCCATTTCCCCTTTTTCAGTGTTCATTATTGCTTTCATATACTCTTTATTTTTCAACGAAATTAGTGATTCAAGAATGGATTAAAAAAAATTACTCCTGTAATCAAACTCACTTAGTTCAATATTTGATAAAATGATTCGCCTGAGAAAGAATCGTGAGCAATTAACTTTACATTTACCAACATGAAACTTGGAATTGTTGCATTTTTAGATGCAATCAATTTATGAATGTTATTTTTTCTAAGGAATGATATATATATATCCTTTTGACTATAATCAGGATGTAGATTCGCATACCTAAGGAAATAACCATTACTTGTAGCTTTCTTACTTCTA
>CAJXFJ010000218.1 GCA_913052515.1 uncultured Flavobacteriales bacterium
GAAACATCCATTTCTGCACTTGGCTCAGTAAATGGAAAATAAGAAGGCCTCAATCTAATTTTGGTTTCTTCTCCAAACACTTCCTTAGCAAAATACAAGAGTGTTTGTTTCAAATCAGCAAAGGAAACATCCTTATCAATGTATAAGCCTTCTATTTGATGAAAAAAGCAATGTGCTCTTGCTGAAATGGCTTCATTTCGGTACACCCTTCCCGGAGAAATGGTACGAATAGGAGGTTCTGAGTTCTCCATTACACGAACTTGAACTGAAGATGTATGCGTACGTAATGCAATATCTGGATCTTTTGCTACGAAGAAAGTGTCCTGCATATCTCTAGCCGGATGCTCTGGCGGAAAATTCAATGCTGTAAAATTGTGCCAATCGTCTTCAATTTCGGGACCTTCAGAAACCATAAATCCAATTCTTGAAAATATATCAATTATTTGATTTCTTACAATTGAAATAGGATGCCTACTCCCTAGTTCACTCGTGTATACCGGTCGTGTAAAATCAAAGTCCTTTAAATTATTAGACCCTTCAGTTTGGTGCAAACTATCCTTTAATTCATCAACTCTTTTCTGAGCTTTGTTCTTTAATTGATTGAGAAGAGCTCCAAACTCTTTTTTATCTTCAGCCGCTACATTTTTAAACTCGGCAAAAAGCCTCTTAAGTTCCCCTTTACTTCCTAATAGTTTAATTCTATAAGCTTCAACTTCTTCTATAGTTTCAGCTCTAAATTCTTCAGTTTGTTTTAGAAGTTCTTTTACTTTATCTAACATCAGTTTAATAGCTTCATCTTTATTATATAAACATCTTTAACAGGTCGGTCCGCAAATTTGGTATCTACAGCTGCAATTTGTTCAATCAATTCTAATCCACTTATCACCTCGCCAAATATGGTATATTGACCATCTAGATGCGGAGTACCACCAACAGATTGATAGATTTCCTTATGCTCTTCGCTGTAAGCTTCTCCCCTTGCTTCCTCAAAACGATCCAAATATTGTTTAGGGTATTTTCTTCCTTGTACCAAATAGAATTGAGAACCTGAACTTCTCCGATTTGGATTAGTATCATCTGGCTGCCTAGCAGCTGCCAAGGCCCCCTTTTTATGAATATATTTATTCTTAATCTCAGCTTCTAATGTATACTCTGGTCCACCATGTCCAAGTCTTTTGGTTGGAGAAGCATTTCTTGATTGTGGGTCTCCTCCTTGAATCATAAAATCTTTTATTACTCGATGGAACAATGTACTATCATAGAACCCATCTCTAACCAACTTTACAAAATTATCTCGATGCTTTGGTGTGTCATCGTAGAGCACAACAGTTATATCACCCACTGAAGTTGAAATTAAGACCTTTTGTTGCGCTTGCATTCCAAGCAAAACAAAACACAGACTAAAAAGTAGAATTAATTTCTTGTTCAAAATATAATTATGTTTGTGATTTAGAAGATTATTGAAATGAGCAAAAGTATGAAAAAATTGAGGCGAGCTTTGCCATTTGTGTTGTTTCTATTTGCTTTTGTAGGCTGTAAAAAAGACGTTCCACCTACACTGCTTGTTACAGTTGTAGATGACTATAACAATAAATTAAGATCAGTTTGGGTAGAAGTTTCTGTCGACGGCGCTATTGATGGAATCTTGAATGAGCATGTACTAGACTCTGCTTACACCGATAATTTTGGAACAGCAACTTTTGAATTTGATAATACTGTGCTGGTTGATATCGCCATTTACGAAGATCGTAACGCAACTATAAAAGAAGACTCTGTAAGTGTTTTACTTGAAACAGCAAGAAGCATTGATGATGATAATTTGATAGAAAAGAAGTTAGTAGTTCGAAGCTTGAAATAGCTCTTCATTTCTTTCCTCAAAATATTCCAAAATACTCTTCTTAACTAGCCTCTCTTGTTCCAATTGATTTAATCGAGGTAGTTTGGCCGTTGCTTTCCAATGAGGCCAATCATCTCTATCTCTTCCTTCATATTCATAAAAACCATATGGCTCTAACAAAGTACAAATAGCGATATGCATCACATCCAACTTTTGATCTTTAGAGAGCTTTTCCATATTTAAACCTAGCTCTTGCAAGCCTATCAAAAAAAGAATTGCCTGTACATCAAGTATTTGTCCAAATCGATGATTCAATTGGATTAAAAAGTTATCCCACTTTTTCTGAAATTCAATCTCCATACAGCAAAATTAGTAATAGATTCGCAGCTTAATGAGCTATAACTATTTAGATATAATTATTGCTATTCCATTAATTTGGGGTTGCTACATTGGATTTAAAAAAGGTTTAATTCTTGAACTTGCTTCTTTAGCCGCCTTAATATTAGGCATTTATGGTGCTTTAAATTTTTCGGAATATACTGCAGAAAAACTCAAATCTCATATTGAAATAAGCGAAAATTGGATTGGTTTACTTAGCTATCTCATAACATTTTTACTCATCGTAATTGCCATCTTTATGTTAGCTAAAGTGCTTGATAAAATGCTAAAAGTTATCGCTTTAGGGTTAGTAAATAGACTACTGGGCTTACTTTTTGGCTTTCTAAAATACACCCTAATAATAAGCGTGCTAATTTTTATTTTTAATGCACTAAATAGTCGCTTTAATATGGTTGAAGAAAAGATCATTGAAGAATCCCTATTATTTCAACCCATTCAAATGGTATCTAAACCTCTTGTTCCTTTTGTTAAGGAATTTACTGATGAAAACTACAATTCGGACCTTTAGTCTTGAATAGCAGCAATACCTGGTAAAGTTTTACCCTCTAAAAATTCTAGTAATGCTCCACCTCCAGTTGAAATATAGCTGACCTGATCTTGAAATTTAAACTTATTTACAGCAGCAGCTGAATCTCCTCCACCTATTAGTGAATAAGCCCCTTTTTCTGTGGCTTCAACAATGGCTTGTGCAATCATTTTAGTACCATCTTCAAAACTTGACATTTCAAAAACACCTACAGGACCATTCCAAAGTATTGTTTTGGACTTTTTAATCAATTCTGAAAAATCAGTTATCGCTTGAGGTCCAATATCAAGCCCCATAAAACCATCCTTTATTTCCATATTGTCGGCAAAGTCAGTTTCTGCATCATTGCTAAACGCACTTGCAATTTTTGAGTCTACAGGCAGGCTTAGGTTTACTTCCTTTTCTTTAGCTAGTTCAAGTATTGTTCTTGCTAAGTTTAATTTATCCTCTTCTACCAATGAATTCCCAATTTTTCCTCCCATAGCTTTAAAAAAGGTATAACTCATACCTCCGCCAATAATCAAGTTATCTACTTTGTCTAGCATTTTTTCAATAAGCAAAATCTTATCTGAAATTTTTGCTCCACCCATAATTGCCGTAAATGGTCGTTCATTATTTTCTACAACTTTCTCTACAGCAGCTAACTCTTTTTCAATCACATAACCAAACATCTTTTCTTCATCAAAAAATGATGCTACAATAGCTGTAGAAGCATGTGCTCTATGAGCGGTTCCAAAAGCATCGTTTACATAAACATCAGCCAAATCTGCAAGCTTTTTAGCAAATCCAGCATCACCTTCTGTTTCCGCTTTGTAAAACCTCAAATTTTCTAACAGTAATATCTCTCCAGCATCTAATTTTGCAGAAACTTGTTGTACTTCTTCTCCTATACAATCGTTTACAAACTTTACTTCTTTCCCTACTTTCTGACTTAAAGCATTTACAATATGCTTTAAAGAGAATTTTCCATTTCTTTCTCCTTTTGGCCTGCCTAAGTGAGACATTAAGATAGCAGCACCTCCATCATTTATGATTTTTTGAATGGTTGGAATTGCAGCGTCAATTCGAGTTGTGTCGGTTACTTCAAAGTTTTCATTTAAAGGCACATTCAAGTCTAATCTTACTAGAACTCTTTTCCCACTAAAGTTATATTCGTTTATCTTTTTCATAATCGTAAGGTAAATGGACGGCAAAAATAGAGACTCTTCTTCGATTAATTTTAATCAAAATTGTATTGTTTTCAACTACTTTTGACCCATGCAGTTTAAAGATGTTATTGGTCAAGATAAGCTCAAGCAAAAGCTAATAGAAGTTGTAAAATCAGGAAGAATTAGTCATGCACAACTTTTTTTAGGTAAAAACGGCTTTGGCGGATTGCCATTGGCCATCGCTTTTGCGCAATACATCAGTTGTAAAGCGCCAACTGAAGATGATTCTTGCGGGAGCTGTACTTCTTGCATTAAATTTAAGAAGTTAGCACACCCAGATTTACATTTTTCATTTCCAACCAATAAAACTGAAACTGTAAAACACAAGGGCCATACCTCAGATGATTTTGTCCAAAAGTTCCGAGAATTAATTATCGAAA
>CAJXFJ010000219.1 GCA_913052515.1 uncultured Flavobacteriales bacterium
GGTCAATTTTGAATTATTTAAATCAAGGTGAACTACTAACGTATCATGATTTTGTAGGCCTTTTAGATTTTCATGCTGTATTCTATTCTTATTATACTTTTTTGGCCATATTATTTGGTCTCTATCTATTTGAAAAGCAAGCATTTTATAAAATTGAGAAAAGCTTATTTATTGTTTTTGTTTCAGTCTTCTTTATCGGATTGGTATTTGCCGCCTCTAAAAATGTACTTGTTGTGAGTGCACTTACTTTTGGATTGTATTGGATGAGAGTTATCTTAAAAGGAAAGTTGTCTAAAAAACTCATTCTTGCAGGAAGTATCATTGCTTTATTCGCAGTTTTATTGATTTTGCGCATTCCTTCAGTTGAAAATCGAATTTCTGAACTTAAGAGCTTGCAAGGGATTGAAGCAATTGAAATGGTAAAAAGTGGTGAGCTGCTTCAACATGAAAATCGGGCGAAACTGAATGGAACTTCTGTTAGGTTGCTTTTTTGGTATATTGGATTTGAGCAACTTTCTGAACACCAAAGATGGCTTATCGGTTTAAACCCCGCTGATCGACGAGATGTTATTAATGAACGCTTTTATGAAGTTGGGTTAAACCCCTGGTTTGAGAATTACAATCTGCACAATCAATTTATCCAAATATTAGTTGAATTGGGGATCATAGGTCTTTTGATCTATCTTTTAATCCATCTTTTTCTTTTTTTGGAAGCCATAAATTCTAAAAATTGGTTGTTAGTCACTTTTCTTTCTGCATTTGTCATATTTCAAATTACGGAGTCTGTTTTAGAAAGAAACAAAGGAATTGTTTTTGTGATTTTCTTCCTGCTATTTTTACAACAACTAAATCAGCTAAAACATGAGAGTTGGCATATTGGGGACAAGGGGAATTCCTAACCATTATGGAGGTTTTGAACAATTTGCAGAGTACCTTTCAATAGGCTTGGTAAATCGTGGACATGAGGTTTTTGTTTATAACAGTCACTTACATCCATTTCAAGAAAAGGTATACAATGGGGTTAACCTAATTCACTGCTTTGATGCAGAAGATAAAATTGGAACTGCTGGTCAATTTATTTATGACCTGAATTGTATTCTTGACAGCAGAAAAAGAAAGTTTGATGTGCTGTTGCAATTGGGTTATACAAGTAGTTCTATTTGGGGTTTTTTATTGCCGAATCAAACACCGGTTTTAACCAATATGGATGGCCTGGAGTGGAAAAGAACGAAGTTTAGTAAAAAAGTACAAGCATTTTTAAAGCAAGCAGAAAAATGGGCAGTAAAAAGAAGTGATTCCTTAATTGCTGATTCTATTGGCATACAACAATATCTCAAGGAAAAGTATAAAGTGGATTCTCATTTTATTCCTTATGGTGCAGAAGTGATTGATTCTCCTAAAGAAGAAACTTTGGTTGAATACAATCAAAATAAGTTTGACTATCACATGTTGATTGCGAGAATTGAACCCGAAAATAATATTGAAACTATTTTAGATGGCTTTACTAAATCCAACTCCCAGAAGAACTTTTTAGTAGTAGGAAAACTCAACACACCATTGGCTAAGCAATTGCTTGAAAAGTATAAATTAGATAAGCGAATTCAATTTTTAGGTGGCATTTATGATAAAGACAAATTAGATCACTTACGCTTTTATTCAGATTTGTATTTTCATGGGCACTCTGTAGGGGGAACAAATCCGAGTTTACTGGAAGCAATGGCCTCTTCGGCATACCTTGTTGCCCATCAAAATGTGTTTAATCAATCCATTTTAGAAAACGAGGCACAATACTTTAGTAATTCAGAAGAGGTTAAAAAGATAATTGAATCTGAGGTTTCAACACAAGAAAGAGAAAGATGTATAGCTTCTAATTTAACTAAAATCAGAACTATTTATTCTTGGGAAACCATTATTTCAAGCTACGAGTCCAGATTACTTAATTTAGTTCAAGAAAAACAAAGTACCTAAGTGTATAAAAATCACGAGTACATATTAGCTCAATATCAAAAAGCAGCCGATTTCTTTGCGCTGAATCTAGCCTTTCTCATTGGTTTGGTTTTACGTTTTTGGAATGACCCTGCTTATCAATTTGGTAATAACAGTTATTTGAGTTTGTTGCTGTTCACCAATATAAGTTGGTTTTTTGTAAGCAATACGCAGAAAATTTATAAACCATCTACTTTCTCATCTAAGAATCAGTACCGTTTCGCTATTCTGCTGGCTATTGTTATTCAGTTTTTAATTGCTGTTGCTTTCAATGGTTTAATAAAAACCTTTTACTCTCGAATCTTCATTTTGTATACGTATTTGTCATTCGCTTTTTTATTGATTCTTGCAAGAAGAATAGTTTTAAGAACATATAAAGCAAAACTGCATAAAAAGGGTAAAAAATCGGTAATTGCTTATGTTGCAAGTGGGCAAATCAAGCAGGAACTTAAGCAGTATTTCGATGAAAATTTAACTGCAGAATTTCAAGAGATAAAAGAATTATCAAGTACAAAAGGAATCACTAGCGAGTTGGAAGAAGTCTTGAAAAACAATCCAGTTTCAGAATTGTATGTTCCTTTATCACAGCTAGATGAGGTAAGTATTGAGGAAATTGCAAACTATTGTGATCAGAATTTTATACGCTTACGCATATTATTTGATTGGGGAAAACTAAGCCTTCGTCAAATTCATGCGACCAAATTGAGCCAAAATACCGTTTTTCGCATTGCAACTACTCCATTAGACGACCCTTTTCATGCCTTGGTAAAAAGGTCTTTTGATTTGATATTTACCATTTTAGCGTTTGTTTTTCTTTTTAGTTGGTTATTTCCAATATTGGCTATTGCCGTTAAATTAAGTTCAAAAGGACCAGTATTTTTTAAGCAAAAACGAAGTGGTGTTAATAACAAGGAATTTAATTGCTATAAGTTCCGGAGTATGAAGGTTAATGAAGAAGCTGATTTAGTTCAGGCTGTGAAAGGAGATTCACGAATTACAAAGCTTGGAAGTATTCTTAGAAGAACTAGCTTAGATGAGTTACCTCAATTTATCAATGTTTTAAAAGGTGAAATGAGCATTGTGGGTCCTAGGCCACATATGTTGAGACATACAGAAGATTATAGCAAAATTGTTGGTGGTGATTTCATGCATCGACATGCCATTAAGCCTGGAATTACTGGTTTAGCACAAGTAAAGGGCTACCGTGGTGAAATAGATGATTTAAGTTTGTTGCAAAACCGAGTTCGATTAGATCGCTTTTATGTTAACAATTGGTCTTTGTTATTAGATATCCAAATTGTTATAAAAACAGTTCTTACCGTATTTCAAGATCATAAATAAAAAAGGGGCTTCGAAGCCCCTTTTTTATTTATTTCTGGATTACAAGCTGTTTGACAATTCGACTTTCAGGAGTGGTTATTTTTACTAAGTAAACTCCACTTTCTGAAATATCAGGATTAATAGTAATTGAACTTTTTTCATTAATGATTTCCTCATTAATTAGTCTTCCACTCAAATCAAGAATTTTAACAGCTATATTTTCATACATTCTGCCTAGGTCTAGCACAAACTGACCAGATGTAGGATTAGGATAAATATGTATGTCTAAAACAGCTTGATTCTTATTTATCTCATTACTGATTGTTCTGAAGTTAGGACTATTTTGTACACTTCCTTTCGTTGTAAAGTAATGTGAATTTGACCATCGTTGTGCCGTTGCCTCATCAAATCTGCAGTAGGAACGAATTTGCCATTCATATGTAGTTCTACTTGTTAGAGAAGAAAGCCAGTAATAATCAAAGTTGGCATTTATAAAAATATTATTCCAATTCATTTGAGAGCTATCTCTATATCGGATTTCATATTTGGAAGTGTGATTTGCTGCATTCCACTTAAGTTTTGCTTGATCAGTTAAAATCCATTGTTCTGTAACTCCGCTTGGATTCGCACAATCGTTATTCAATGTTTTAAAACTACTGAATGCTTGGTCACTCCATATTCCATTACAATTGGTTTTTACAATATATAGATATGAGGTATTAGGATTTAATCCGTTGACTGCTAAGCTATCTGCAGCTGTGGTAAACAAAGTTTGCCATGCATTTGCTCCTGCTTCTTTGTATCTTATCAAATAGTAGACATTCGTTCCATTAACCTCTTCCCAATCTATTAATGCAGAAGTAGAGCTTAGGTATTTTGCTTTTAAGTTTGTTGGGGTAATACTTGACGGACAAGCGCCTAATCCTATAGTTAAACTACTTACATCTGTACAACCATTCGCATCTGATAAAGTTACTGTATAGGTTCCAGCGCTTAGAGAGGTAGCTTTTCTT
>CAJXFJ010000220.1 GCA_913052515.1 uncultured Flavobacteriales bacterium
ATACAAGCATTTGAACCAGTTGTAAACCATCTTGAAATGCAGGAAACATGGACTAATGTAGTTCAAAAGCTACAAAATGATCCTGCCTATCCTCCGCTCTTTCAAGCAGCATTTGGCACTTCAACTATTGATTCTATTCTAGTAGTTAAGGCGATTGCACAATTTGAAAGGACATTGATTAGTGGCAACAGTAGATTTGACAATTACATTAAATCAGAAAGAGGCTTGCCAACCAATGGGCCAGGTCTTAGCCAGCAAGAATTAAGAGGTCTACAGCTTTTTATTGATGAACAAAAAGGCGATTGTGCTCATTGTCATGGAGGTCCATCAAACCCACTTATGACAGACAACCAATTTAGAAATAATGGTTTGGATGCAATTCCTGATTCTGGTTTGGCTATAGTTACAAAAAATGCTCTTGATGTAGGAAAATTTAAAACTCCATCTGTTCGAAATCTTGTATTTACGGCACCTTACATGCATGATGGAAGATTTAATACGTTAGAAGAGGTGGTAAACTTTTATACCGATAGTGTAAAAGAATCATCTACTTTAGATGGCTTTATGCGAAAACCTAGAGATTTGTCAGTTCAAGAAAAAGCAGATTTAATCGCCTTTTTGGAAAGTATGACAGACAGTAGTTTTGTAACTAATCCTGAGTTTAGACCTTAATGAAAGTTTGTTCGATTTAATTCGCGCATCTTTTCACGATTCAAATTCTCTTCTGGGTTTTCTGTAATGGTGTGTAAGGGAAGAATTTCACCATCAACTGTGCGCTTGTAACACTTCAGTTTATCTTTAAAAATGGAAGACTTATAAACGGACTTACCGATGAGCATTCGAACACATTCTTGAACTCCTTCTACAATGGAAGGATGCGGATGAATCATATGTGCTAATTCATCAATTCCTTTATTCATATACATCAAAAGAGAAACCGATTGAATTGCACTTGAGGCATGTTCTCCAATGGCACGCATTCCCAAGACTTTCATGTCTTCATCGTCTGAAACAATAATTTTGAAAAAGCCATTCGTTTTACGCATAGCTATTGCACGAGCAATCGTTGAATAATCAACTTTTGAAACGCGAATAGGGATGTTCAACTCTTGAGCCTTTTGTTCGTTTATTCCTACTGATGCCACTTCAGGCGATAAGAACATAATGGTTGATATATTCTCATAATGTATTGGCTTAACAGGAAAATCTGCAAACATTTTTACTACAGCATGTCTGGCTTCTCTTTCTCCCACATTTACTAAAGCCAAATGTCCAGATACATCTCCTACTGCATATATATTAGGAACATTGGTCCGTGTATCTTCATCTCCAATATGAACCCCTCTCTTGCTCATTTGAACATTTGCATTATCGAGGTTTAATTCTTCAATATTGGGAACTCGACCAATTGAAAGCAAAGCCTTTTCTACTTCAATTACTTCACGGCTCCCATCTTGGTTTTCTATCTCATATTCCACAGAATCGCCCAAATGCTCCATTCGGATTAACTTTGAACCACGATGAATTACGACTCCGTTTTCTTCTAAATTTGAAGCAACCAAATCAGCCACATCATCATCTTCGAAAGGTAATATACGTTCAGCTTTATCAATTAAATAGACTTTGGTTTGACCAAAGTTGGAAAACATAGTTGCAAACTCACATCCAATAACCCCTGCTCCTAAAATGACAAGACTTTTTGGAAATTCCTTCAAATGCAATATTCCATCTGAAGTCAGAATTACTTTTTCATCTACATTAATATTCGGAATTACCCTTGGTCTACTTCCTGAAGCAATTATGGTATTTTCTGCATATACAGTAAAAGAACTACCATCTTCCTTTTGGATTAAAATCTCATTGGCTGAAACAAAACTTGCTTTCCCTTTCTCATAATTTATGAGACCTGTTTCAGCATGAATAATACGAAGGTGACAAGACAGTTGAAACTTTCTTTCAAATAAAGCTTCATCAATAATTTCTTTTACCTTGTCAAAGGTTAAATCAATGCGCTTATCTTCACCTATTTCCTCTTTTACCGTTTTTACCTTATTAGAAAGCTCCCACATGGTTTTTGAAGCAAGTGCTCCATCGTAGATCCCATATCCACCCAATTTTTCTTTTTCAACTAAGAGTACTTTCTTTCCAAAGTCAATGGCTCTCATCGCCGCAGCATATCCTGCAGGCCCTCCGCCTATAACACATAAATCGTACTTATCCATATTGACCAAAAGAGTAAGTGAAAATTCACTTTAATTTTTCAATTAAACAAATTTAAGCAAGGTTTGTGCGATATACACAGTTTGAATATTAAGCTTTAACGGTTTATTGTTAAAAAAAAAGCCACTTTAAAAGTGGCTCTAATTTTATTCTGCGGCAGTTACATCAATTAACTCCACATCAAATATCAATGTAGAATATGGTTTAATTGGTCCACCTGGTCTAGGGTTTGCACCGTAAGCAATTTTTGAAGGAATAATTAATCTAGCCTTACCGCCTACTCTCATCATTCCAATTCCTTCATCCCAACCTGGGATAACTCTTCCTTGGCCTAATGGAAACTCTAAAGGCTCGTATGGCTCTCTTCTTTCATCATAAAGTCCTTGCTCTTGTGCAATGTCTTTAATGCTTGTATCAAAATAGGTTCCGTCTAAAACTTGCCCTGCATAATGAACCTTTACAGTCATTCCTGCTTCCGCTTTCTTTCCAGTTCCCTTTACTTTAGAAATAAATATTAATCCACTTTCGGTTGGTTGAGCATCTATTTCATTGGCTTTTAAATAAGCATCAAGTTCAACCATTTCAGCTTGCATTCTTTCTTCTTGAATACGTTGTTGCTCAGCTTGCATTTCTTCCATGCTTTGAACAGTCAAAATACTTACATCAAAAAATAAGTTACTTGCACTATCAACAAAATCAGGCAATTCTCTCATTCTAGCTGTTTTTAAGAAAAAGCTATCAGCACTTACAATGATAGACGCACTATCACCGACGTTCATACCAATAAAAGCACCCAAAATATCTCCTTTAAAACTAGCAGAATCTGCTCTTAATTGAACTGGTTGACCACTTTGTTTGCTATCCATAATAACAGAATCACTTTCTGTTTTATACATCATGTTTAAGGAAACAATATCACCAATTTGAATTTGTCGACCAGTATCATTATCTGAGTGATACTTAATATACAAACCATCTTGCTCTGTATAACCAGGATAAGGTGATTTTGTACTTGAAGAACAAGAAATTAAAAGTGCTGAAACAGCGGTAAATAAGGTACTTAATGAAATGACTTTTCTCATGTCTAATTCTTTACTTTTATTATTTTAACGTCAAATATAACTGCGGTGTACGGCGGGACAATTCCTGCTAGAGAACCTTCCTCTCCGAATGCGCGGCGCGAAGGTAATATAATTTTAACGCTTTCACCTGATTTTAGCCCACTTAATCCTAAATGTAAGCCATCTATTAATTGATACTCTTGTCCGTAGGTAAATGTGGGTACAATTGATTTGTTTCTGCTATCTTCAAATACATATCCATTTAAAAATTTACCTTGATAGGCTATGCTTACTTCAGAACCTGATTTAATATCCTCACCATCATGATTGATTTCTGTAATTAGGCGGTACACATCTTGAATGGTATCAAGATAGCCATCAAGACTTTTCACATACTTTCGCAATGCTAGTTGTTCGTCAATTTCTCTTTCTGAAAGTACCTTCCTTTTATAGTCTTCTACTTCTTCTTTTTCTAAAATGTGATTTAATCGAAAATAGACATACAAAAGTCCAGTGTCTTTCTGTAAGGGCTGATAAAAGCTAAACTTTTGATTGAAATCTGATCGTTTTACTCTAAAAACCCCACTATCGCCAGCTTGAATCGTGGTAAAGGCAGAATCAAATGCTGTTTCTTTCAGCTGGAATACATACGGGTAATTGGGCACATAATGTAAAGTATCACCCGCCTCATTGCTCACTACAAATGAAGTTGCAAGAAACTGGCCAATTTTTGGACGCTCTCCTTCACCCAACTGAACATATTTAAAATCTACTTTTTGATTTATGGATTTGAACTCCTTAACGTCGTACTGACATGCCCAATGAAACAGCAGAATTATCGCCAAAATTAGTTGAAGCGCGAATTTCATCTTTTTGCAACTAGTGTTAAATCATAAACTAAAGTTGATTGGGTTGGAATGGCATGCTGGTCGCCCGTTACACCATGCGCTAGGTGTGCAGGTAAAATAAATTGAGCGCTCTCTCCTACTTTCATCAACTTAATCCCTTCGTGCAAGTCGCGTTC
>CAJXFJ010000221.1 GCA_913052515.1 uncultured Flavobacteriales bacterium
GTACTTACTTCTACCACATATTCCACAGTATTTGCATTACAACAGTATCTTAATAAGTGTTGCCATTGTAAAACAACTGAAGCTCTAGGTTGCGCAATTGTTATGGCCGGAGAAGTAAAACTTACATCCATATCAACAAACCCACCTACAGGAGCTGGAGTATTGTACAAATCTGAAGGCAAACTCATGTAACCATTAGCTCCAGAAGTAGAGGCTAATGCAGGAGCATTGGTTGAATACTGTCCACCTGGTGCAGTATTTGACCAAATCCAATCATTACTGTTACCAGCGTTATTTTGAACAGTCCAACCTACAGGTAATTGACTACCTCCAGGTCCACCAGTACCAAAGTCTTCGTAGAAGAGCGTATCTCCTGGTGCTTTAGAGTTTATTGATGTACTTTTAAGTGGCACACCTTCTTTTTGTATTCTTTTAGCTTTGTAGATCGATAAATCCTCCCCAACATTTTGAGCAAACATTAACGAACTAGACAGAACTAATGCAGAAAATAAAGCGTAATTCTTTTTCATCATATTAGTTTTAGTTAAACAATTTTTAATTCAATTGCTAAAGATAACCATTTATTCACATTAAATAAATGATTAACATAAAAAATATCTAGATAAACGGTTTATCCGAGGTCTGAGCTTTCATATTCACTGATAGGCGGACAGCTACAAATTAAGTTCCTATCTCCATAAGCATCGTCTACCCTTCTAACAGAAGGCCAAAATTTATTAGATTTTAGACTTTCAACTGGATAAGCGGCTTTTGTCCTTGAATAAGCAAAACTCCAATCATCTGCAACGCATAAGTTTTCAGTGTGAGGCGCATTTTTTAGCACATTGTTTTCAATGTCAACTTCTTTATTCTCTATTTGCATTACCTCTTTTCTGATGTGTTGCATAGCTTCCACAAATCGGTCTAATTCTTTTAAGCTTTCACTTTCTGTTGGCTCAATCATTAAAGTTCCATTTACAGGAAATGAAACAGTAGGAGCATGAAATCCATAATCAATAAGTCGTTTAGCAATATCAACAACTTCAACTCCAAATTTCTTAAAGTCTCTACAATCTAAAATCATCTCGTGTGCCACAGTATTGTTTTTTCCTTTGTACAATACTGTATAGTCTTTTTCTAACTGACACTTTAGATAGTTTGCACTTAAAATAGCTGCTTTAGTTGAGTTGGTTAAACCATTCTCACCCAGCATTTTAATGTATCCATAAGAAATTAACAAGACTAATGCTGATCCATATGGAGCTGCAGAAATAGCTTGTATCGCTTTTTCTCCTCCTGTTGGAACAATAGGATTTCCAGGAAGAAATGGTGCTAAATGTTCAGCAACCCCAATAGGACCCATTCCCGGGCCACCACCTCCATGAGGTATAGCAAATGTTTTATGCAAATTTAAATGGCAAACATCCGCGCCTATTCTAGCAGGATTAGTTAATCCTACTTGGGCATTCATATTTGCGCCATCCATGTATACCTGACCTCCATGTTGATGAATAATAGCTGTAATTTCTTTGACATTTTCCTCATATACGCCATGTGTTGAAGGATAGGTTATCATTAATGAAGAAAGATTCTCCGAATGTTTTTCGGCCTTTGCTTTTAAGTCTTCTACATCAATATTGCCCTGATCATCGCATTTTACAACAACCACTTGCATACCAGCCATAACCGCACTTGCTGGATTTGTTCCATGCGCAGAAGAAGGTATTAAAGCTATATTTCGATTAAAATCTCCTCTACTTTGATGGTATGCTCGAATAACCATTAAGCCAGCATACTCCCCTTGAGCACCAGAGTTTGGCTGAAGCGAAGTAGCATAAAAGCCTGTAATTTCCGAAAGGTCTCTTTCCAGTTCTTGTAATAACTGTAGATATCCTATAGTTTGATCCTGAGGCGCAAAAGGGTGAATATTTGCAAACTCGGGCCATGTTAACGCCATTAATTCCGAAGCAGCATTTAACTTCATCGTACATGAGCCAAGTGGAATCATGCCATGAGTTAGAGAAAAGTCTTTATTCTCAAGTCTTTTTATGTACCTCATCAAGTCAGTTTCTGAATGATATGTATTAAAAACTGGATGATCTAAGTAAGAGGAACTTCTGTTCAATTCACTTGCTAAAGGACTTGAAGTTTGAACTTTTGTTACCGGTTCAAATTCTGCTGATTTAAATTTAGCGCATGCCTCAACTAGCGTATTTAGTTCATGCAACTCTACAGATTCATTCATGCTGATACCAACATGGCTATCATCAATTTTTCTAACATTTATTTTATATGCCAATAAATGCGACATGAACTGCTCTGCCTGATGTGTTCCAACATTTACCTTGATGGTATCAAAGTAGTTTTTAGACACCACTTCATAACCTTGCAAAGCAAGCTGATTTGCTAAGTGAGTTGTATAGTAATGCGTGCCTTTTGCAATTTTAGAAATACCATTTTTTCCGTGATACACGCAATACATTCCGGCCATTACAGCCAATAAAACTTGAGCAGTACAAATGTTTGAAGTAGCTCTATCTCGTTTAATATGTTGTTCTCTGGTTTGTAGTGCCATTCTGAGCGCAGAATGACCGTCTTTATCAACCGACAAACCAATAATTCTACCTGGTATATTTCTTTTGAAAGCTTCTTTGGTAGCAAAAAATGCAGCATGCGGCCCGCCAAATCCCATCGGAATTCCAAATCTTTGAGTTGTTCCAAATACAATATCAGCATCCCATTCTCCGGGTGGTGTTAAAAGAGCAAGACTTAGTAAGTCGGCACCAAACGCAACCAAAGCATTAGATTTGTGTGCATTGCTTACAAAATCCTTATAATTAATTACTTCTCCATCAACATTTGGATATTGTAAAATGGCCCCAAACACTTTTGTAGTTTCAAAATCAAATTCATTTGGATTACCATAGATAATTTCAATCCCTAGCGGTTCACTTCTTGTTTCTAGAAGAGCTTTAGTTTGTGGGTAAACATCTTCTGCAACAAATAAGCTATTCACGTTTTCTTTCTTCAATGAACGATCTCGAACTGCATACATTAAAGTCATTGCTTCTGCTGCAGCTGTGGGCTCATCTAACAATGATGCATTTGCAATTTCCATGGCAGTCAAATCGGTAACCATGGTTTGAAAATTTAACAATGCCTCTAAACGACCTTGTGCTATTTCTGCCTGGTAAGGTGTATAAGCAGTATACCAACCTGGATTTTCTAAAATATTTCGTTGAATGACAGCAGGAACCTTAGTGTTGTAATAACCAAGTCCGATATAGCTTTTGTAAACTTTATTCTTTGATGCAATTTCCTTTAAGTGATTCATGTATTGATACTCACTCATAGGTTCACTTAAATTTAGCTTTTCATCTAAACGAATTCCTTGAGGTACGGTTTGATCTATTAATTCTTCAATACTTGAAACTCCTATTGCCTTAAGCATTTTTTGAATCTCTTCTTGAGATAAGCCAATGTGCCTTGAACTAAATGGTGCTGATGTCATAAAATCGCTATTAAATTGGGCCGCAAATATATTTAAAGTCTTTATTTTGAAAGTAAATTCAATCAGCAGAACATCGTTTCAGAATTTTAGTTTTTAAACGATAACAAAACTCTTTCGACAAGCAATTAATGCATTCAAAATTTTCATTCCTTTCTCTTGCAAGGTCAATATCATACTCAAGCGTGCTGGTCTCTGCCGGAGCTGCTTCTTTATGTGCTTTTAGTTCTCAAATACTCTTTTATAAGATAGAGCTAAGCCATGTAACTTTTATATTTTTTTGCACACTTTTCGCATACAACCTTCAACGAAAAATTGCCACACCTAAAAAGTCTATTAACTACAACCAACAAGATCAATGGCTTCGAAAAAACGCTCGATTTGTATCTGCAATACTAATGATCAGCGCTTTAGTTAGTTGCTACTTTATTTTTTACATAAACCTCAACTCTATATGGTTCTTAATACTTTTTGGAGCTCTCTCATTCTTTTATGTCAAAAACTTGGGTTCAATTCCCAATTTAAGAAGCCTACCATTTCTGAAGGTTTTTATCGTAGGTTTTGTTTGGGGAGGAGCTACCGTTTTTTTACCAAGTATATTCAACAGCAATCTTCATTTAACTTGGCAGATTCATTTATACGCTTTAAGTATAGCTTGTTTCGTTTTTGGTGAAAGTTTGCCTTTTGATATTCGCGATATGAATTATGATCATGAATTTAATTTAAAAACCATACCTCAAACCATAGGAACTTCTAATACTCTTAAACTTTCTTTTG
>CAJXFJ010000222.1 GCA_913052515.1 uncultured Flavobacteriales bacterium
AAATCAAAAAAAAACAATTAAGTAGAGAATCAAAATAAGTATCACAAAAATGGAGACTAGGTTTTCATTGATGTTGATAAAACTGCTTATACCATCTGAAAAGAATTTGTTGAATTGAATAATTACCCCTGGGAAAAGGATTAAAAAATTCAATATGTAAAAGGCAGCAAAATAAGCGGAAGTGGCTAAAAAGTCTGTAAAATAAAGTTCCTTGCGGTTGAGAAAGAGCACCTTCATGGTCAAGGCATGAAAAAAGACCATTAAAATTAGTAGTAGCTTGGCATACTGAGCTGCCGTTTGTTCAAAATCTTCACGAAAGTCTTGATAGGTTATGTCTGTATTTGCGAGATGGTTCTCAACTACATGCTTTACCGACTCACTGTATACTTGATAGGTTAAGTGAGAATCTAAATTGGTGTTGAAGGTATTGATGACCGGGAATAGAAAGTAAATCAGGTTGACAAAGAAAAAGAGTTGCAAAGGATTGAAGTAGCGCTTTCGAATTCCCAAAATATGACTCCTGCTCATTTCGCCAGGCTTGCGATACATGGTTTTAAAGGTGTTCAAGAATTTGCCATCTGCAAAAAACAAAGAAGCAAAAAGCTGCTCAAAAAATGTACTCAGCTTTTTATCCTTTTCCTCTACCAGCTTTTGCCCGCAACTATGACAAAACTTACCTTGTAGAGGAATACCACAGTTTTTACATTTTATTTCTTCTTCCTTTTTCACTTCTGCTAAGATAGTTGATTCTATGAGTTTACGAACTTTGTAAAATGGAAGTAAATAACACCATTCAACCCTATGAATCCATCCACTTAAAAGGTGAGACCATTTATTTGCTACCAGAAAAAGCCCTGTATTGGCCAGCCAAAAACTTACTGCTAATTGCTGATTTACACCTTGGAAAAGCCACCCATTTTCGTAAAAACGGAATGGCCGTTCCACCCCAAGCTGCCAATCAAAATTGGAAAAAATTACATCAGTTATTTAGACTACACCAACCCAAACGCGTCTGTTTTTTAGGCGATCTTTTTCACAGTACCCACAACAAAGAATGGACGGTTTTTGGAGAACTTATTGAAAGTTACCCTCAAATACAATTTGAGCTTGTGGTTGGGAATCATGACATTTTAGAAACCTCAGCTTATGAAGCCCTCGGCTTTAGCGTTTTTCAAGAAAGCAAGGTGGAGGGCCCATTTATTTTAACTCACGAACCTTTGGAGAATTCTGAGCTGTATAACCTCTGCGGACACCTTCACCCTGGGGTAAAGCTAAACGGAAAAGGGAAGCAACGACTGCGTGCAGCTTGCTATTACTTTGGCGAAACTCAAGGCATTTTACCTGCCTTTGGAAGTTTTACCGGATTGGCCCAAATACCAATAAAAGAAAACGACCAAGTGTTTGTGGTAGTGGAAGGTCAGGTGATTCCGATGTAATGTTTTTTGAAGTAGACAAAAATTCAAAAAGTAAAAACTGAAAAGCTAACTATATAAAATGGAAAAAAACGACACCTCTTCACGATTGCTTGGCTATTAGATAATAAAGAAAACTTGATTTATTGTTTCACAAAGGAGCGCAGAGGTGTCACAAAGAGCCACAAAGCATATCTATATCAGATGTAGTAATCCTATGGGAAACTCCGTGTCTTCTTAGTGCATTTTGTGGTATAACTGCCAGACTCTTTTTAAATAGTTGTTAACTTTATCAAATGGAAAAATCACTTCAACGACTTTCATTTAATGCTCTTCTGGTATTTTTTGTTGGCACAATTTGCCTAACAGCTTGAAGAGACGATGGCACTTTAGTAATTCCCGGAACCGATATCGGAACAAATCAACCCTTACCGGAACCCACCGATACCTTATATGTAGATCAAGAATTAAAAAGCTATTACTTCTTCCCGCAAGGCTCTTGGTGGGTGTATAAACGCATTGATACGAATGCTCTAATTTATGATACGGCTGTTGTTGCAACTATTTATAATGTAATAGAATACAACGAATACTTTCCTTATGCTTGGGAAGCAGCAGCCATTGGAATTGAGCACTCATACTATAAGGCTCCGCCTGGCTTTGTCAGTCCTAAACTTTCAGTTGGCATGGGCAATCAAGAAGGATATACCGACCGCATTAGCATGAATTCGGCAGGGCCTTTGTTTAAGTATCTTCCTTATTTTTTTCTGTTCCTTTAGACTCTGCTTCAATCGCATCTAAATCTCATCCTTCATTTTACAGCAAGTTAGTTGATACAAATGGGGTCACCTTAAATGGCAATCTATTTAATAATGTAGTTCATCTAAAGTATGGAATACATAGTTTAAATGAGTTTGAATACGATATATGGATGTCAAAAAACATAGGCTTAATTAAATACTTTAATGATGATGACAGCACTTCTTGGGAGCTCGTCAATTATCAAATCAACTAATCAAAACTTTATACAATATGGAAAAAGCAAAACTATACCTCTTCGCGATTGCTTGGCTATTTGATAATAATGAAAACTTGATTTATTGTTTCACAAAGGAGCGCAGAGGTGTCACAAAGAGCAACAAAGCATATCTATATCAGATGTAATAATGCTCTGGGAAACTCCGTGTCTTCTTAGTGCATTTTGTGGAATTACTTAGATAGTTTAGTTTTTTCACTAGGTACCTTAATAAGGAATATTGGAATATCTCAATAAAGAGGCACTTTCCGATTATCAGATTAGTAATTGGTAATTAATAATACTTCTTCCAATACTCCGGCTCTACCATCGGTATTGGATAGCTAAATTGTTCTGCTCCACCAAATAGGTTTTCCATAGCTGTCCAAGGATGATGGACGATTCTTTCATCTAAGTCCTTCAGTTCGGGTAGCCAATGTTTTACGTACTTGCCATTAGCATCGTAGCGCTTGGCTTGAGAAATAATATTGAAATAGCGATCGCGAGGATCGTTGCCCACACCGGCAATGTACATCCAATTGCCATAGTTACTGGCCACGTCGTAATCAATGAGCATAGACTCAAAATACTCAGCTCCCATTCGCCAATCTAATCCCAATTCTTTCACCAAAAAAGAAGCTACATTTTGCCGACCTCGGTTGCTCATAAAGCCAGTTTGATTCAACTCTCGCATATTAGCATCAATAAACGGAATGCCAGTTTCACCCTTGGCCCATTTTTCAAAATTCTCATCATCTTGTTTCCATGAATAGTTCTCTTGCTTAATTCCGTTTTGCTTAAAAATGTCGTTGCCGTGTTTCAGGCTGATAAACTTAAAATAGTCTCTCCAAATCAACTCAAAAATCAACCAATAGGTCGATTGGTTTTTCTTGATTTCCTTTTCGTATTGTTTTACTTCCCAATAAATCTTACGGGGTGAAATGCAGCCATTCCACAGCCACAAAGAAAACTTCGAAGAATAATCGGCACTCAACAAACCGTTGCGCTTTTGTTTGTACAAACTCAATTCTTCTGTTTCCCACAAATAGTGTTGCAAACGCTTTAAAGCTTCACTTTCGCCACCTTTGGCTTGTAAAGCTGCTCTTTCATCTGTTTTCTGTTGCTTTAAACCCCAATCTGACAATTTGGGAATTTCTCCAACTTCTATAGTCTCAGGCAAAGCTGGAAGCTTTTCAACCCTAGGAATTAAAGTCCGAACCTTTGACTTTTTCTCTACTCCTTTTCTAAATTCTGTAAAAACTTTTGCAGTATTTGTATACGAATGCGGCAAATCATTTACATGAAAGAGCGTGCTCCCAAAGCTGTAGTTTACTTTTTCTGGAAAAATGTATTCTAGCTCCTTTTGGCTATCTATTTCTTCTTGGTGAATGTCTTTGTAGGCATAAACAGCATCGATTTTGATTTGCGAGGCAATTTCTTCGAACGCTTCTGAAAGCAACCCTTTTCTTAGGATTAAGTTGCTCCCCAACTTTTGCAAGTTTTGTCTTAAGTCTGTAACGCTTTCAAGTAAAAACTGAGCCCGATGAGCTCCTGTTTTTTCAAAACCAAAAGCGGTTTTTCCAAAGTATTTATCTTCAAAACAATAAAATGGAAGAATACAATCGTGATTTTTTAAGGCTTTATGTAAAGGCTCATGATCGTGTATGCGCAAATCATTTCTAAACCAAACTAATGCAGTGCTCATTGAACTTTGTTTTTAGATCTTCGACAGCGCTCACTGCAATATTTAACCTCTTGCCAGTTTTTCTCCCACTTTTTTCGCCATTGAAAAGGCAAACCACAAACGGGGCAGGTTTTTTCAGGAAGGTGCTGTTTTTTTG
>CAJXFJ010000223.1 GCA_913052515.1 uncultured Flavobacteriales bacterium
TAGTTGAAGACAAAGCAAAGTTGAGCTTGAGCGAGGAAGCTATTCAACGCATAGAAAGTTGCCGGAAATACTTGGACGAGAAGCTAGAACGTTCCGTAGAACCTATTTATGGAATTAATACCGGCTTTGGTTCTTTATGTGATACAGAAATCTCCAAGGCTGATTTACAAAAGCTTCAACGCAATTTGGTGGTTTCTCATGCTTGTGGCATGGGCGATGAAGTTCCTCGAGACATTGTAAAGCTCATGCTTTTGCTTAAAATCCAAGGATTATCTCAAGGGCATTCTGGGGTTCAGCTTAAAACCGTTCAGCGTTTAGTAGATTTCTACAATGCTGATGTTTTACCGGTGGTTTATGAGCAAGGTAGTTTGGGGGCTTCAGGCGATTTGGCACCATTGGCCCATTTGTCTTTGCCCTTATTTGGAGAAGGTGAAGTATACTATAATGGCAAGAAAAGAAAAGCTGTTGAAGTGAATGATGAAATGGGATGGGAGCCAGTTGATTTAATGTCAAAAGAAGGATTGGCCTTGTTAAACGGTACTCAGTTTATGAGCGCCTATGCCACGCATCAAATTATTCGTTTACAGCATTTATGTGCTTGGAGTGATTTTACAGCAGCCGCTTCTATAGATGCTTTTGATGGACGTTTAAGCCCCTATGATGACTTGGTGCACCAAGTTCGTCCGCATAAAGGACAAATTGAAACAGCGGCCGCAATTCGAGCTCATTTGAAGGATTCTGAAATAGCGAACAATGAGCAAAAGCAAGCGGTTCAAGATCCATATTGCTTGCGTTGTACGCCGCAAGTGCATGGTGCCACCAAAGATACTCTTGCTTATGCTACCCAAGTACTTGAAACGGAAATCAATGCCGTTACCGATAATCCTACCATTTTTGAGGAAGAAGACAAGGTCATTTCTGCTGGAAATTTTCACGGCCAACCTTTGGCATTGGTACTTGATTTCTTGGCTATAGCCGCAGCCGAGAATGCTTCCATTTGTGAGCGTAGGGTATACAAACTGGTTAGCGGACAAAGAGGTTTACCGGCATTTTTAGTCAACAATCCAGGCTTAAACTCGGGCTTTATGATTGTGCAATATGCTGCTGCTTCGGCAATCAGTCAAAACAAACAGTTGGCAACTCCAGCTTCGGTTGATTCTATAGATTCTTCTAATGGACAAGAAGATCATGTGAGTATGGGAGCAAATGCGGCAACCAAGCTGAAAAGGGTAGTGGACAACTTTGAAAAAATCGTTGGTATAGAATGGCTATCAGCTTGTCAAGCTTTGCACTTTAGAGATTATAAAACCTCCTCTAGTATTAAAGCAAAGATTGATGTCTTTAGAGAAAAGGTGCCTTTTGTGGCCGAAGATCAATTTATGCAGCCCTTAATGGAAGCGAGTAGGCAGTTTGTGGTAAAAGAAGAATTGTAGGCTAAACTTTTCGAACAAATTCTGATTTCAGACCCATAGCACCAAAGCCATCTATTTTACAGGCAATGTCGTGGTCGCCTTCTACCAAGCGAATGTTTTTGACTTTGGTACCTGCTTTTACTGGTTTAGGAGCACCTTTTACAGGCAAGTCTTTAATTACTAAAACGGTATCTCCGTTTTGCAATTCATTACCATTGGAATCTAGCCATTGAGGTTCAGTTGCTGATTCTGTCTTTTCATTTGGGTTCCATTCAAAAGCACATTCAGGACAAGCATACAAGTCATCATTCATGGCATAACCATAAGGAGATTCGCAATTGGGGCAGGCTAGTAATTCGTCAGACATGGTTGTTTAATTCTTTGTTTTAAAGTGAAATGATAAATTTTATTTAATCCGAACAGCTTGGGTGGTAAACGATAAACCTCTACTAACGGTTGATATCATAATGCCTTCAAATAGGGGAGGGTGTGTATTTTTTGGACAGCTCCAATCAAATATAAAATTGGCACCAGTTCCTCCAGACTGATCCTTTTCATCAATGATGATTTCTACCGTTTCTAAAGGAGCAATGTAAATGCTGTGGCTGAAATAATTTCGCTTTAAATGACCTTTGGTGTCGTAGTATGCCGCTTCATGAATATAAATGGTATCGGAATCGCTGATGTTTCGCATGCTAATGGTGGCGGTTAAATCATAGGTTCGTTGTTCGGTTTCTCCATAAATTTGAGAGTAAACAGAAAGGTATGATTTGCCATGCTCTAGGGTTGAATCAGAAGGTAAATTTGAAACGCTGCGTTTTTCCCAATTTACAGGATTAAAGGAGCTAACTTCTACTTCGGTTTGACAAGCGTTTAATGCTAGGAATACAAATATTAAGTAGATGAGCTTTTTCATGAAATCATTTAGTTTAGGCTAAGTTACTTTTTCTGCACTAAATAATATATCTTGATAATGAGCAGTGGTGAAGTAAGGTAAAATCTTAAGATTCTAATTGCTTATTAATGCAGTTTTTAATCATTTCTTGTTTTACCACTGAAATTTGATTTCACTATTGAGAAGAACTGAAGTGTTGATTACAGAATGTAAGAATTACTCGCTTATTATACACATGTGCATCCGGATGAATAGCAAATTGAATATTTGTGATTTCCTTTAAATATTCTTTAGTCATATTTTTTTGAGACTCTAGTCCATAAGTTGATTTCTCATTTTCACCATAGGTGAATAATAGATGAGTGTTAATTTTTTGAAGCTTTTGCTTGATATATTCAGGTGAATAGATTTTTTGGTTTGGAAGTATTAATTGATCATGAAAACTCATATAAGGTTCTTTTCTCCTAATTGAGTATCCTGAAGCTATGATTGCATAATCTGGGTTGCTCTGAAGCGTGTTAAGCAGTGCTGCGTGTCCACCTTGGGACAGACCACATAACATTGTTTTTGAATATTGTGTTTTTAAATACTTGGTTAATGCTAAACTTTGTATTAAGTAGTGAGCAGAATAGGAGCCACCTTTGTTTAATAAGTAATTGACAAAGGATTTAGGTTCAATTTTTTGTTTTCCGTTGTGAATAGCTAAAAAATCTTCATTGGGTTTTACTTGAATGAAACAATTACCATAGTCTTTCACCAAGTCATCAATATTACATTGATAGTTATCAGTTATCTTGCTTTTTTGAAGAATTGCACTTGACTGGTTTATACCACTACCTGGAATAATTAAAATGCCAAGCTTTTCATTAGTTGTTTTACTTTTGTTTTTAATATAGGCGTAAGCTGTGTCTATTTTTGACAAATACTCAAATGGAACTAAAAGAATATTCCCATCAACCAAAGCAGCTTTTATCGTTATTTTCTCATAAGCGGAATCAAAGTTTTTATAGGGTGTATTTAATTGATTGATTTTTAAATTCAGTTCATCAATAGTGCTAACTTTAGCATATCGTAACTTAATTCCTTTTGCAAGGGGAGAAGTAAAGTGACTATTCAATTCGGCTTTTAAGAGGCTTGCTTCTGGTTTCTTAGAAGAATTTATTTTTGATTTTAAACTAAGAAGTTGATGGTATGGAAAAAGATTAAAGTGAGCAGTGACAATGCCTACGAAGTATATAGAAAAAAACAGCGGGGCCCAAATCAGTAATCTTTTTTTCATTGGATTATTTTAAGTTCTAATTTTAGTAAATGGCTTTGTATAAGAACTATTTATTCTTATTGATAGCTTTTTAGGATTAACTCCTTTAGTTTCCCCGAGTCTCTTACTACCTTAACTACTGAATGCCCTCCTTCTGCAATTGGGTGTAATTGAACATTTCTTAGGCCTCTTAGTCTTTCTGCATGCTTTTTATCGAGTAATTCATTCGGTGAGTAGTAAACATGAATTAAAGTATTGTAACTATTATTCTCTTTTAAATGCTTTTTTAGATCAAAGTATTCGGGTCTTTTGTCTTTAAAATTATAAATATTGTTGATTTGTCTGCTCCAACGTTTATCTCGATAAATAAATCGATTGAACTTATTGATAAAGGTTTGAGGAACAAAAGCAATAACGATATTAATATTTAATAAACTGCCAAATAAAATAGAGGCATAGCCACCCATGGAGTTACCCAAAAAACATACTTTGTCGTATTGATTCTCTTCGATTTTACTTCGAAGAAACTGAATGACTTTGTCAATATGATTAATCTCCGAATCAACACCTTTTTGGTACCAAGCTTGACCAAAATCTCTTAAAAAAATTTTATCGCAGGGAATATCGGCGATAGAATTAAAAAATTCAAATACAGGAATACCTAGGCCTTGACGAATGCCACCAAAAGAAATGAGTAAATTC
>CAJXFJ010000224.1 GCA_913052515.1 uncultured Flavobacteriales bacterium
TGTTCAGATTGAAATCTTAAAAGATAAAAAGCAAAAGAAAGCGTATACCCCAGAAGAAAAGTTTCACAAATTAGTAGAAGAAAATCCCCATTTACTCAAACTGAAACAAGAATTTGATTTAGACTTTTTCTAAGCAAATTCCTTGAAAAGGCCACTCATCACAGACTTTTGAACATTCCCATTATCTTTCTCTAATTTAGCGACTTTAAAATTCACACTACTAAATTCAATTTAATGAAAATCAAAAAGTTAACTCAAATTTTTGTTTTAGCACTGGCGAGTATCTTACTTTTCGCTTGCGGAGGTGGAGCTGAAGAAAAAGCAACTACCGAAAACAAAGAGTATGAAACCATTGAAAACGACCCAACAGGAACAAGAATCTACACCTTAGAAAATGGTTTAAAAGTGTACTTATCAGTTAATGATGAAGCTCCACGAGTTCAAACGTCAATTGCCGTTCGTGCAGGAAGTAAAAACGACCCAGCTACTGCTACAGGATTGGCTCACTACTTAGAGCACATGTTGTTTAAAGGAACTGATATGTACGGAACAACGGACTTCTCAAAAGAAGGCCCTTTGTTGGATCAAATTGATAGTTTATACGAAGTGTATAGAGGCACTAAAGATGAAGCAGAACGCAAAGCTTTGTATGCTCAAATTGATAGCATTTCACTAATTGCATCCACTTTTGCCATTGCCAATGAGTATGACAAAATGGTTTCTGAAATGGGGGCAAAAGGAACCAATGCTTACACCTCTCAAGAAAGAACCGTTTATGTAAACGACATTCCTACCAACCAATTAGAAAAGTGGTTAAATGTAGAAGCAGAGCGTTTTAGAAGTCCTCAAATGAGACTTTTCCACACAGAATTGGAAGCTGTGTACGAAGAAAAGAACAGAACCCTAGACAGTGACTTTAGAAAAGCTTGGTATGCTTTAATGAAGAACTTATTTCCAAATCACCAATACGGGCAACAGTCTACCATTGGAACGATTGATCATTTAAAGAATCCTTCTATTCAAGAAATCAAGAAGTACTTCAACACTTACTATGTACCTAATAACATGGCCATTTGTTTGTCAGGTGATTTTAATCCAGATGAAGTAATTAAAATGGTGAAGGAAAAGTTTGGATCATTTGAATCTAGTGATGTACCTAATTTCCAAGTAGCTCAAGAGCAGCCCATAACAGCACCTATTATTGCCGAAGTTGTTGGTCCAGATGCTGAATTTATGTATTTAGCATACCGCTTTCCGGGGGTTGACACCAAAGAATCTGAATTGATTCAGTTGTGCGACATGATTTTAGCCAATAGTACTGCTGGTTTAATTGACTTGAATTTGAACCAACAGCAAAAAGTGGTTCGTGCAAGCTCATTTACTTACGTTTTAAGCGACTATTCTGCTCATATGTTAAACGGTACTCCAAAACAGGGACAAAGTTTAGAAGAAGTAAAGGATTTATTATTGGCTCAAATCGACAGCTTAAAAGCAGGTGCTTTTCCAGATTGGTTGCCTGAAGCGTGTATTAATGATTTGAAATTGAACCGCATCAGACAATTGGAATACAACCGTGGAAGAACGAGCATGATGATTAATGCCTTTATTCAAAAGCGTGATTGGGCGGATGAAGTTGGTGATATTGATGCTTTGAAAAAATACAGCAAAGAAGACATCATGAATTTTGCCAAAGAAAACTACAACAACAATTATGTAGTAGTTTACAAGCGAACTGGCGAAGACAAAAGCGTACAAGAAGTGGAGAAACCACAAATCACTCCAGTAGAAGTTAATCGTGAAGATGCTTCTCCTTTCTTGAAAGAAATTTCAAGCATGGCTGTGAAAGAAATCAAACCCTTGTTTTTGGATTACGACAAAGACATCAATGAGTCAACTTTAGAAAATGGAATCATTGTTAGAAGTATTGAAAACGAAACCAACGATTTGTTTAGCATGTACTACCTATTTGATATGGGTAATAACAATGACAAAGAAATGGGTGTAGCCATTGAATACTTGCCATTTTTAGGAACGTCTAAATATTCTCCAGCTGAAATTCAGCAAGAATTTTACAAGATTGGTTGCGAGTTTGACGTTTTTGCATCGGATGAACGAATTTATGTTACCCTTTCTGGTTTAGATGAAAACTTTGAAGCAGGCATGCAATTGTTTGAGCATTTGTTAGCGGATGCACAGCCAGAAGAAGAAGCTTTGAATAGTTTAGTTTCAAACATCTTAAAAACAAGAGCTGACGACAAACTAAACAAAGGAAATATCCTTTTTGGGGCTATGGCCTCTTACGCACAGTACGGTCCTACTTCTCCTTTTAAAAACATTTTATCGGAAGATGAATTGAAAGCTTTAGTAGCCAAAAACTTGACGGATAAAATCAAAACGTTGAACAGCTACGAGCACCGCGTTTTGTATTATGGGCCAAAAAACAATGCTGACTTAGCAGGATTAATTAAAGCCAACCACAAAGCTCCTGCTGAATTGAAACCATTACCAAATAGCATCGACTTTGTAGAGCAAGAAAATGAAGGCAACAAAGTATACTATGTAGATTATGATATGAAGCAAGCTGAGATTTACATGCTTTCTAAAAAGGAATTATACAATCCTGAAACAGTTGCTTTGGCGGCCATTTACAACGAATATTTTGGCGGTGGAATGGGCTCAATTGTTTTCCAAGAAATGAGAGAATCTAAAGCTTTGGCCTATTCGGTTTACTCTGCATTTAGAACACCAAGTGACACGGCTAAATCTCATTACGTGATGGCTTATATTGGTACACAGGCCGATAAGTTAAAAGAAGCTATGGCGGGTATGACTGATTTGTTGAACAATATGCCAGAATCGGAAAAGAGTTTTGAATTAGCGAAAAAAGCCGCTTTGGAAAAAATCAGAACTGAACGCATAACACGCTCTTCAAAATTGTGGAATTATGAATCTGCTCTACGCAGAGGTGCAGACCATGATTTGAGAGAAGATGTTTACAAAGCAGTGCCAAGCATGACTATGGCAGACTTGAAGAAATTTCATGAAAGCTATGTAAAAGATGGAGCTTACAACATTATGGTAATTGGTAAAAAAGACCGTGTGGATATGAATGCATTAAAATCCTACGGACCATTAACCGAATTGAGTTTAGAAGAAGTATTTGGATACTAATTTCTATACCACAACATTATAAAAAGCCCTCATGCAAATGCATGGGGGCTTTTTTATGGGATAAATGGAGAAGATTTTAATAACATACCATAAAAAAAAGCTGTAAGCTGAATTAACCATTATTTAATACCAATGACATAAAACTGAAAAGGTTTAATAACTATATTTACGGAAGCCGATTTTATTTGAGGAAAAGCAATTGAAAAAAAGTGATGGAACAAAGCTGAAGAATACACTTTGATTTGATTATTGGACTTGATAAAGGCGGTTAGAATATATTATTAACCAAAATCAATACTATGAAGAATATTTCTATATTAATCCTTATTTTGGGCTTAGCAATTACAAATACCACACATGCTAGCATAGGGGAGGCCTGCGAATCAGCTAATTTTATTGAAACAGACTCCAATGCTATAAGTGTATCATTTTCTGCCGGGGATAGTATTTATTATCTCGAATTTATAGCTACATACAAAAATTTAGAATTTTATATAAATAATGGCATACCAGATACTTCTTTAGGTATAAATTACATCTATTTGTATCAAAAGTTAAATAGCTGTGACTCACTTAAATTAATTAAGTTTTCAAAAATTGAAAAAGATTCATCATTGATTTTTTTCAACTATTTCAATAATCTTGAAGTAGATAATGAGTATAGTTTGAGAATAAAAAGAAAAAATTCGAACTCAAACTCTACTGGTTTTAATGTAAAACTTAATAAATCCTTGTCTAATTGCCCTATAGACTATAATTTACCATGTTATGAACTAGCCAAAAATGGAGCATTTGATAATTTTAAAAAACACCCTAATAGTTGGAATGGTAGTAATTTCTCAGGAGAAATTCATGACCCTTTTAACAACAATTTAGTATGTAATTGGAACTCACCTGAAGGCACTCCTCAAGTGGTGGATGATAATGGAGACTACGCTGTTAAAATGTGGACATGGGCATTATACAATCCACCATCTTCGTCCAATTTAAGTCATAATAGTGAATCAATAGCTCAAGATATACACTTTCAACAAGGAAGAACTTATTCTATCAGTTTTGACCTTAGAAAAAACAACAACAATACACTACCAGAAAC
>CAJXFJ010000225.1 GCA_913052515.1 uncultured Flavobacteriales bacterium
AAAGTCAATTTCAGAATCTGGATAAAAGAGCTTTAACTTTTCAATAATAGGTGTTGCTAAAATGACATCACCTATAAAAGCAGTTTGTATGATTAAAAAGCGCTGCATTTGAAATTACACGGCTACATCAAAATCTCTTAACACCTGATTTAGCGAAGTTTTTAAGTCGGTACTTGCCTTTCGCTGTCCAATAATTAAAGCACATGGAACTTGATATTCTCCGGCTGGAAACTTTTTGGTGTAAGAACCAGGAATTACAACCGAACGTGCTGGAACTTTTCCTGTAAAAGTTTTAGGTTCGTCACCACTCACATCAATAATCTTAGTGGATTTGGTAAGTACCACATTGGCACCCAAAACGGCTTCTTTTTCAATATGAACGCCTTCTACAACAATACATCTAGAACCTACAAAACACCCATCTTCAATAATTACAGGTGAAGCTTGTAAAGGCTCTAATACTCCGCCAATACCAACACCACCACTTAAATGGACATTTTTTCCAATTTGCGCACAACTTCCAACCGTTGCCCAAGTGTCAACCATGGTTCCTTCATCTACATAAGCACCAATGTTTACATAAGATGGCATCATAACAACACCTTTTGAAACATAAGAACCATAGCGTGCAATTGCATGCGGAACTACCCGTACTCCTCGTTTTGCATAATTTCCTTTGAGTGCCATTTTATCATGAAATTCAAATGGGCCTACTTCAATGGTTTCCATTTCTCGAATTGGAAAATAAAGAACAACTGCTTTCTTAACCCATTCATTCACTTGCCAGCCATTTTCAGTTGGTTCTGCACATCGCAATTTTCCATCATCAATATCAGCAATCACTTGTTCAATTGCTTTTATCGTTTCCTTTTCATTTAATAAACTGCGGCCTTCCCAAGCTGCCTCAATTCGTTCTTTCAATTCCATAAGATTAACTGTTATTCGGGTTCAAAAATAGTTCTTCTAATTCTTTTGTGCTGCCTTCCCAGGTATATCGTTCACTAATTAGTTGATATGCGTTATCCACTAAAGTTTGAGCCAAAGATTTATTTGAAAGTAATTCTAAAATGTATTGGGCATAGGTTTCACTTTCTTCACCTATCATAATATTCACTAAGTGTGTTCCCCCTAAAGCATTATTGGCTAAGGGAGAAGTGATACAAGGAATCTTCATGGCCATGGCTTCTAGTAGTTTGTTTTGCAGACCAGTGCCAATTTGCATGGGGGCAATAAATATATGAGAAGCAGCATAGTAATCGGTAATATCATCTACCCAGCCTGTAACCAGTACATTTTTACCGGCCAAACGTTCAACTTTGGGACTGGGATTAGCGCCAACAATAGCTAAGGTTATTTCAGGATTTGTTTTCCAAACAAGCGGTAGTATTTCATTTACTAAATAGCTAACACCATCTACATTTGGCGGGTAAGACATGTTACCGGTGAAAACAAGGTCATATTTCTTGTCAATTGTTTTGGGCTTAAAATAGTCTTGGTCAACTCCATTTCGAATGATTTTAATCTTATCATTCTCGGCGTGGACAATCAAATCTCTGTCTTGCTCTGAAATAATCGTACAATGATCAAAAGCTTTGAAAATGAAATGTTCATAACGCTTTAATCGAGTAGATTCTATTTTAAAAAGTGTTCGCATTCCCAATTTCGATTGATTGATTCTACGTTCCATACCTCGGGAAAGTGCATCCATATAATCAAGCGTTTTTGGGACAGCATTAAAATCTTTTACATATTCGCTCACACGAATGAGTTGGCAATACAAATGATCAATTTGATGAGTAAGAAAAAAGGCGTGTATTTTTTTCTTTGCTCTTCGGTTATAGAAGTACGCTACTTGAAGAGGTAATTTGCTAAACATTAAGCTATATAAGAGATTGATAAGAATCCCTATTCTGGTAAGTTGTATTACCTCAATTTCTTTGCAATATTTCGATAGCTCTTCAACTGCTTTCGGATGAACTTTACCCACATTTAAAGCACATAAATAGATTTCGTGGTTTTTAGCCAACGCTTTAATTTGATGATAAGCTCTTAACTTGTCGCCTTTTTCCAAAGGGTAGGGAACTCTTGAAAGTAGTATTCCGATTTTCACTTTAGGCTTCTTCTTTCTTTTTTTTCTTGAACAACTTTTTAAAGAAGTTGCCGTAATTTTCTAATTGCAGCAAATTAGAGTCAGATGTGGCCTTGTAGGTAAAAAACAATCCGATAGGCAACAAAATTACAGATGCCATCCACATGCCTTGTACAACAGGAATGGCTCCTTCTTTTGACATTTTTTCACCGGTAATGCTTAAAATGTGGAAGATTAGAAAGAACACCACTGAAATTACGATGGGCATTCCTAGGCCACCTTTTCTAATAATAGCTCCAAGTGGAGCCCCGATTAAAAAGAGAACAATACATGCAAAAGACAGTGTTAATTTCTGATGCCAATAAATTTTATGGTAATTAATGTATTTATTCCGATTGTATAAGTCTTCATTAATTGTGCTTAGTCTTGATTTGGCATTTCTGCTCAAATTAGCTGCTGTAACATATACTTGTTTTTGATGCGTAATGCTTAAGCTATCAAGAAATTGATCGAAATTGATAATTCTTTTAAATGGAACTTGTCTATAATTATCTTGATTGATTTTTGCAAAATGAAAATAGGTGTTTTTTAAACCGCTTCTCACTGTTTTTACATGCTTATCTCTTAGTTTCGTTAGTGTATCAATGGCTTTGTCTAATTGCTCAAGGTTTAACATTTTAAAATTGCTTTTAAACAGGTCTTCATCTGTTCTATTTAGAGCAAATTGAGATAAATCAAATCGAATTAAATTCTCTTTAAACTTTGAACGAGCAAGTGGGTATGTTCGATTTCGAGCTCCTTTCTCATCTTCGTCATAACTTTCACCATTAAAAAGTCGAAGTTCAATGTAATGTTTGTCTTCAGTGACAGTCATTATTCCTTCTTCAGCCGTAATTACAGATCGATTTCCTTTGCCATTACTGTGGTCATATATGAGTACATCATAAAGATGCTCAACTTCGTCAATGGTTTTTTTGTCTTTAACTCGTATGGTGTAATCATCTAGCTCGCTGCTAAAAATACCAGGTCTAATGTCCATGGTGGGTTTTTGCTCTTTTACATCATATAAAAGTGATTTGCTTTTTAGATTTGCTACGGGTAGCCAATAGTTAGAAAAAACAAATGCTAGGATGCTTAAGAAAAAGACCGTAATGGCAAGTGGACGCAAAACACGTTTTAAAGATATTCCAGCAGATTTAAAGGCAACAAGTTCATAATGTTCACCTAAATTTCCCATGGTCATGATTGATGAAAGTAAAATAGCCAAAGGCAAGGCCATGGGTACAAGGCTTGCTGAAACGTAAATCAACAATTCGGCTATCACGGTCCATTCTAGCCCTTTTCCAACCATATCATCAATATACTTCCATACAAATTGCATGAGAAGCACAAATAGGGCAATAAAAAAAGTCGCTAAAAAGGGCGAGGCAAAAGATTTGAGAATAAATTTAGAGGATGTTTTCAAATGCTTGCTTTTGCTGCAAAGTTAGCCAATAAGAATGCTCCATAATAGGCTATGAGCCTATGGCATGCAAAAGACTGTTAATTTGACTTTCCCAAAGTTGTTTTGATTCTTCAACTTCGTCTTCGTCAGCATAATCGGTTACCAACAAAGAGACATCGTTGGTTAAATCATCAGTAGTAATTCTAAATTCAAAATAAGCTTCTTCATCCTCTTCTTCTTCCCATCGAAACTTGATAAATTGATCGGTTTTTTTAGTTATTAATTCTGCTACTTCTTCAGAACCATCCCAAAAGAAAGAAAACTTTTTACCTCTAGAATTTACATCATCTGCAAACCATTCTGATAAACCAGAAGGAGTTGAAAGGTATTGAAAAAGAAGTTGGGGTGAAGCATGAAAATCAATTTCAAGCGTATATGGAATTCGCATACTCATAGTTTTAAAAAAATTTTAGTCAATATATAAAAAAAGAAATTGTTAATGGTTTCTTAAACTTAAAATTTATTTATGATTGTTATTAAATAATGCTTTGTTTATATTTGCCCCGCTATGGCGAGGTAGCTCAGTTGGTTAGAGCGTCGGATTCATAACCCGGAGGTCGGGGGATCATGCCCCCCTCTCGCTACAATATTTTGATAATTATTTAATTTACCTCAATTTTTTTCATTTAAAATTACTTCTATAAATTTTCATTTAAAATCATTTCTCT
>CAJXFJ010000226.1 GCA_913052515.1 uncultured Flavobacteriales bacterium
CGATGAAGATGATAACACCAGAGAGATTCTGAAGACGATTGATTCTCTAAAATTGAAAATTATTGATACGGAGTGGGATACTACTGCTTTTCCGAATGGAACGGAGAATGCGCACCAAACCGACATTGCCATACAACATTGTAGTGGCGATTGGTTGTTTTATGTGCAAGCCGATGAAGTGGTACATGAAAAGTATTTGCCTGTAATTAAAGAGCGCTGTGAAGAATTGTTAGACAATCAAGAAGTGGAAGGTTTGCTTTTTAAATACCGCCATTTTTTTGGCGATTATGAGCACTACATTGATCATCATGGTTGGTATCAAAATGAAATACGCATCGTCCGAAACAAGCCCGATATTCATTCTTTTGAATCGGCGCAATCCTTTCGTAGAATACCTGATTTTGATGGAAAAAGTTATCGTAAGCAAGAAGGAACACATAAATTGAAAGTTGCCCCTTTAGAAGCCTATATATATCACTATGGTTGGGTAAGGCCTCCAAAATACATGCAGAGTAAGAAAAAAGCCTTGGATAGTATTCACAAAGGAGACAAAAAGGCCGATGAGATGCATAAAGATGCACAAGCTGAATTTGATTATGGTCCTTTGAAGCATTTACCCAAGTTTAAAGAGACTCACCCTAAGGTAATGGCTGAAAAGATGAAGGACTTTAGTTGGGCTTCTCAATTGAATTATGAGAGTTCAAAGCTGCCAAATAGACCGAAGTTTAAACACGAAAAAACAAAATATCGCTTGGTTTCCTTTTTGGAAAGAAATTTGAATGGAGGCAAACACTTTTTCCCCTTTAAAAATTGGGAATTACTAGACGTTTAAACTGATTTTATGAAGAGTCTTTTAAAGATTGTAAAATACATCGTGCCCTATAAAACACTTGCTTTTTTAAGTGTTTTTTCAAACATCTTACATGTTGTGTTTAATTTGCTTTCTATTCTGGCTTTTATCCCATTCTTGCAAGTGCTTATAAGTGAGCCTATAGCAATAAGTGAGCCGCCTGTTTTTGAGCTTTCTTCTGATTATGTGGAGCAGCTATACTTGTATAAAATGTCTCCTTACATTGCCGAGCACGGTAAAGAAGGAGCTTTGTTATTTTGCTGTATAATTGTAGGAATTTTATTTTTTCTTAAAAATTTGTTTCGCTACTTGGCGAAATTCTTTCTCGCATCTATTCGTAGCGGGGTAGTAAGAGATATACGTAGTAATGTGTATCAAAAGATATTGGCCTTACCGTTAAGTTTTTATTCTGAGGAGAAAAAGGGAGATATCATTAGTCGAATTACTGGTGATGTACAAGAAATTGAATGGTCAATCATGAATTCGTTAGAAATGGTATTTCGAGACCCAATTGCAATTGTGCTTTCCTTGGTGTTTATGATTACTATGAATGCTGAGCTCACTCTTTTTGCTTTTATTTTGCTTCCAATTAGTGGATTAATAATTGGGCAAATTGGCAAAAGTTTAAAACGTACATCTGCCAAACTGCAAGTGCGTATGGGCGAGTTGCTCTCTAATGTAGAAGAAACCTTAACTGGTTTGCGAATTATTAAAGCCTTTAATGCGGAAGAGGCATCCAATCAAAAGTTTCAAGGAATAAATGAGATTTATAGAAATACCATGCTGCGCATGTTTCGCAAGCGAGATTTAGCTTCCCCTTTAAGTGAGTTTTTGGGAGCTTTAGTGATGGTCATTTTGGTTTGGTATGGTGGAAAAATGGCAATTGACCCAGAAGTAGATTTTTCGGGACCTGAGTTTTTAGCTTACATTGGTTTATTCTTTCAGTTATTGAGTCCTGCAAAATCGCTTTCTACCGCCTATTACAACATTCAAAAGGGAGCCGCGTCAACCGAGAGAATTGATAAAGTATTAGAGGCTGAAAATAAAATACAAGATAAAGTTAATGCTAGTTCAGTAGCTGACTTTAAACATGCAATTACATATGAAAATTTAAGTTTTGCATACAAAGATGCCAAAGTATTAAAGAACATTAATCTGGAAATTCCCAAAGGGAAAACAGTCGCCTTAGTGGGACAATCGGGTGGAGGAAAATCGACTATGGTAGATTTATTGCCTCGCTTTTATGACCCTATTGAAGGAGGAATTTTTATTGATGGAAAAGATGTCAGAGATTACAAAATCAAAGACTTAAGAGCGCTGATGGGAATTGTTTCTCAAAGGTCTATACTCTTTAATGATACCATTTTCAACAACATTGCTTTGGGAATTGAAAACCCAAGTCGAGAGGCGGTGATTGAAGCCGCAAAAATTGCCAATGCGCATGAGTTTATTGAAAAGTTGCCTGAAGGCTATGATACCAATATTGGCGATGGTGGAGGCAAACTTTCTGGCGGGCAGCAACAGCGTATTAGCATTGCTCGCGCTGTGCTTAAAAATCCTCCGATAATGATTTTGGATGAAGCGACTTCGGCTTTAGATACTGAGTCTGAAAAGCTAGTGCAAGATGCGCTTTATAAGCTCATGGAGAACCGAACTTCCATTGTGATTGCTCACCGTTTATCTACCATTCAGCATGCAGATGAAATTATTGTCATGCAAGATGGGGAAATTGTAGAAAGAGGAAACCACGATAATTTAATTGCTCAAGCTGGGGTTTATAAGAAGTTGACGGACTTGCAGGCGTTTGCTTAATACAACATCCGATGCGGATAAATCTTTAAATGCAAGTCTTTGATTTGTTGATACAGCAAGTCTCTTAACTCTTCGTAGTGAGTTTTTTCTTGGGCTGAAATAAAAATGCAAGGAAAGTTTTCTTTGGCCATCCAACTTTTCTTTAAGTCATCCAAACTTCTGTTCTCTTTCGTTTCAGGAGTTAAATCATCCTCTTCTTTTTCAATGTAGGTATAGGCATCAATTTTATTAAAAATCATGAGAGTTGGTTTGTCCTTTGCACCCATTTCGGCTAAAGTTTCATTTACCGTTTGAATTTGCTCTTCAAAATTGGGGTGCGAAATATCAACCACATGTAATAAAATGTCCGCTTCTCTTACTTCGTCTAAAGTAGATTTAAAAGAGTCTACCAAGTGGTGAGGAAGTTTTCTGATAAACCCAACGGTATCGGAAAGTAAAAAAGGAAGATTACCCACTACAATTTTTCGAACGGTGGTATCTAGTGTGGCAAACAATTTATTTTCGGCAAACACCTCTGACTTTGAAAGTAAGTTCATTAAGGTAGATTTACCCACATTGGTATAGCCTACTAATGCAGCACGAATCATCTGCTGCCGTCCTTTTCGTTGTGTGGCTTTTTGCTTGTCAATCTTTTCTAATTTCGATTTTAATAAGGCAATTTTATCTCGAATTATCCTTCTATCCGTTTCAATTTCTGTTTCCCCAGGACCTCTCATACCAATTCCCCCTTTTTGTCTGGAAAGGTGAGTCCACATACGGGTTAATCGAGGAAGTAAATACTCATATTGTGCTAATTCTACTTGCGTTTTAGCCGCAGCAGTTCTAGCTCTTTTAGCAAAAATGTCAAGAATCAAGTTACTTCGATCAAGCACCTTTACATCCTTAAAAGATGTTTCTACATTTCGAGTTTGCGAAGGACTTAACTCATCGTCAAAAATCACCATATTGATTTCGTGTTTTTTAACGTAATCAATAATTTCTTGCAGCTTTCCAGTACCAACAAAAGTTTTGGGATGTGGAGCCGTTAGCTTTTGTGTAAAACGCTCTACCACTTCTGCACCTGCTGTTTCGGCTAAAAAAGCCAACTCATCTAGGTATTCTTCTACTTGCTCTTCACTATTTTGTTGGCTTATAACTCCAACCATGACCGCTTTTTCGGTCATTTCTTTTACGTGTATTTCTCTCATAAACTACCTTAAGTATACCAAAATTTGGTCTTAAAACCAAGGTCTTGCAACGGCAGACCATGGCCAAGGAATGGCAGAGAAAATTAAGACCATAGCTAATAGAAAGTAAATGGCTTGTCTTCTAAATTTAGCGTTATCGTCTTTGCCTTTTTTCGCCATGATACGTCCAACTGTAATAATAGCAATCCCAATTATCATAGAGGCGATGTGCTCTACTGCCCAATATCGCATTACTTCATTTTTCATGACTTCAGCCATGCCTAGTTCAAACAATTTGTGTTTTTCGCTAACAAAATACAAGGCTAATCCAACTACTAATTGTAAATGAGCCGAAATCAGCAAAAACAAACTCACTTTATTGTCTGAAGCGGTGTCTTCTTTTTTTCCAAAC
>CAJXFJ010000227.1 GCA_913052515.1 uncultured Flavobacteriales bacterium
TGGCCACCATGCTATTGTAACCACAAGAGCTTAATGTGGTAGCAGCAACTATTAAAAGCACTAAATTTCGTAATGTTTTCATGTTTATGGATTTAAAAAAAGGGAAGCCATTCAACTTCCCTTTTGATGTTATTTAGATTAATTGAACTGAACGTTTAATAAAGTTACTCAGGTCTTCCCCTTTTAATAAGTTTTGTGACAATAAAGCTAAATCTGCGGCTTGCTTTGCCATTTCTTTTTGCTTTGCTTCATCCTTTTCACCAAGTATTTTTGAAATCAAAGGGTGGTTTGAATTTACTTTTAGCTCATAGGAATCAGGCATATTTCCCATACCCATCATACCTCCACCGCCAACGGCACTCATGTCTTTCATTCTGCGCATAAACTCAGCTTGTGTAATGGTCATAGGAGCCTCTTTTTCACTCATACTTACAAAGTTCACACTAAAAGTTTGATTCGGTAAAACCCCCTCAATCACAGGCTGAAGTTTCTTTTCATCATCTTCAGTCAATTTAGAAGGAATCTCTTCATCTTTCTTAATGAGTTGATCAATTGTATCACCATCAACTCTACTAAAGCTTAACTCCTCTTCTTGTTCTAGTTTCCCCACTAAATGCGAAGAAAGTGGAGTATCCATAATCAGCACATCATAACCCTTGTCTTTGGCAGATGCAATGTAACTGTATTGCTCCTCTTGATTTGAAGTATATAGTAATACTAGCTTCTTATCCTTATCGGTTTGCGCATCTTTTACTTTATCCTTGTATTCGCTCATGGTAAAGTATTCACCATCAACATTCTTATATATGGCGAACTTTTTCGCTTTCTCAGCAAACTTTTCATCCGATAAAATACCGTACTCGATAAAGATTTTAATGTCATCCCACTTTTCTTCAAATGCCTTTCGGTCATTTTTAAATAAATCGTGTAGTTTGTCCGCTACTTTCTTACTGATGTAGTTTGAAATCTTCTTAACATTACCATCACTTTGTAGATAAGAGCGAGATACATTCAGAGGAATGTCTGGAGAGTCAATAACTCCATGCAACAAGGTTAAAAAGTCTGGAACAATACCTTCAACAGAATCTGTTACAAATACCTGATTGCTGTATAATTGAATTTTATCTTTTTGAACTTCTAAGTTGTTTTTCAACTTTGGGAAATACAAAATTCCTGTCAGGTTAAATGGATAATCTACATTTAAGTGAATGTGAAACAAAGACTCTTGAAAGTTCATAGGATATAACTCTCTGTAAAATGCTTTGTAATCTTCGTCCTCTAAATCAGCTGGAGTTTTGGTCCATGCCGGATTTGGGTTGTTTATGATGTTATCCTTAGTAATTTTCTTTTCTGTAGTCTCATCATTTCCATCTTTATCCTTTTTGCCTGTTTTCTCTTCTACAGTTTCTTCCTTTGTACCAAATTTGATGGCTACAGGCATAAACTTACAGTACTTGTTTAGTAACTCAGAGATTCTATTTTCCTCCAAGTACTCCTTAGCATCATCAGAAACATGCAAAACAATAGAAGTCCCTCTTTCAGTTCGAGCATCTGACTCTTCTAAACTATAGTTTGGGCTACCATCACACTCCCATTTTACAGCCTTTGAACCTTCTTTATAAGATTTTGTCAAAATTTCAACTTTGTCTGCCACCATAAATGATGAATAGAATCCAAGTCCAAAGTGACCAATGATACTGGCTTTGTCTTTGTATTTCTCCACAAACTCCTCAGCCGAAGAAAAAGCAATTTGGTTGATATATTTATCAACTTCTTCTTCAGTCATTCCTATTCCTTTGTCGATAAAACTCAAGGTCTTTTTATCCTTGTCAATCTTAACTTCTATAGTAGTATCTCCAATATCTGTTTTCAAGTCTCCTAGCTTGCCCATAGTGGTTAGCTTTTGAGTAGCATCCACTGCATTTGAGACTAACTCTCTCAAGAATATCTCTTGATCCGAATATAAAAACTGTTTAATTATTGGAAAAATATTCTCCGTTTGAACATTAATTTGTCCTTTTGCCATAATCGTTTACTATTTTGGTTTACAAATTCAGATTTTGGGAATTTCAAAGGTTGTGCCAGTAGCAATTGGCTGACAAAATGACTGAACAGTTTAAGTAAAAATCGGTTCTACTTAAAAAAAGATTATGTGGCAAGAGAAAAATGGAAAACTAAAACGCAATTTTCAATTTGAAAACTTTAGTGAGGCCTGGGCCTTTATGAGTCAGGTTGCTTTGTTGGCAGAAAAATTGAATCATCACCCAAATTGGAGTAATAGTTACAACCAAGTGGAGATTGAACTGTTTTCACACGATGAAAACAGAATCACTCAAAAAGATAGAAATCTGGCAAAAGCCATAGATGAACTTATTTAAATGCATCATTACTTTGCTATTCACAAACCTCTTGGTTTTTTAAGTCAATTTAAGAACAACTCCAAACGTAAAAAACGCTTATTGCAAGAATTATACGACTTCCCTGATGGAACAATGGCTGTTGGAAGGCTCGATGTTAAATCAGAAGGACTATTATTGTTAACCACAGATGGGAAATGGAGTAATGAATTACGGTCTTCAAAATTTGAAAAAGTATACCTTGTTGAAGTAGATGGAATTCCAACTGAAATAAGCATAGAGAAAATTAGACAAGGTTTAAAAATTTCGATTGAAGGAAAAATACACCAAACTAAACCATGCAAAGCTGAAAAAATTGAAAAGCCTCAATTTGATCATATTGAGGACCGAAAGGTTCGAAATGAGAATCACGGTACAAGCTCATGGTTAAGAATTACTTTGAGAGAAGGAAAGTTCCGTCAAGTTAGAAAAATGACAGCAGCAGTAGGACATCCAACTTTAAGACTTATTAGAGTTGAATTTGCGGGCATTTCACTTTCACCTTTGAAAAAAGGAGAGGTTAGACGATTAAATAATTCAGAACTTGATCTTATCAATGAAAAAATAAATTTGAGGAAGACTTAAAACTAGTTTAACTTTCGGCTTTCACAATTATATTTTCTAGTGTTACTTAAAAGAATTTTATTTATCCTTCTTCTCTTTTTTGTCGGGATTCACTCTGCAAATTCCATTGAAGTAAATGTTCCTGAATTTGTTATTGAAAACCAAACAGCAACAATAGAAGTCGCTGATTTCAAAGAAGATGTAACCGTATTACTTAACAACACACTCCTAACTCCTATTGAAGTAGATGGCAACTTAATTTATGAGTTTAAACTCGCTAAAAAAGGCAAAATTGAAATTATAAGTCAAACAGAAACCTTTAGCAGAAATTATAATCCGATTCCTTTGTGGCTTTCTATTCTCCCCCCATTAATAGCCATTTTACTAGCTTTAGTCATTAGGGAAGTTGTGAGCTCATTACTCATCGGACTTTTCTCTGGTTGTGTAATTATTTATTTGCATTTGGAAGGTGGGCTACTTGGATTTCTCAAGGCTTTCATGGCCATGCTAGACACTTACATTTTAGAATCATTGAATAATTCTGGTCACTTGTCCATTATCATTTTTTCTATGTTGATTGGTGGAATGGTCGCTGTTATAAGCAAAAATGGTGGAATGCAAGGGATTGTAAATCGAATTTCTAGATATGCAACCTCTGCTCGTTCTGGTCAATTAGCTACCTGGTTTTTAGGTATCGCTATCTTTTTTGATGATTATGCCAATACGCTTATTGTTGGAAATACAATGAGACCCATAACTGATAAATTTAAAATCTCTAGAGAAAAGTTAGCTTACATTGTTGATTCTACCGCTGCTCCCATAGCTGCAATTGCTTTTGTAACCACTTGGATTGGCGCTGAACTAGGGTATATAGAGAGTGGAATCAACAAAATTCCTGAATTAAATGAAGGGGTTTATGCCACTTTTATAAATTCACTTTCCTATTCATTTTATCCCATATTGGCTTTAGCATTTATGTTAATCTTAATTTTAAAAGAAAGAGATTTTGGCCCGATGTATAAAGCTGAGTATACTAGTAGAAATTCGATAGCAGATGACACTGAGTCAGAAATGGAATCCATTAGCGAATTTACAGCTTTAGAGGACATTAATCACTCAGCATACAATGCAGTAATCCCTGTTTTAACCGTTATTGTAGGAACTCTCATTGGATTATTATACACAGGATGGGATTCAGCAGTATGGGAATCTGCTGAATCATTAGGCACAAAGCTTTCACTTACTATTGGTCAGGCAGCCTCTTATCACGCTCT
>CAJXFJ010000228.1 GCA_913052515.1 uncultured Flavobacteriales bacterium
TCCCTGCACCTTGTGTATTTTTTAATAAAAACGGATGACCAGGAGTATTTACATCAAACTCATAGGTTTGTCCTCTTTTAAAGGTAAAGTTGGGATTAGCGGCACTATTCAGGCCTCCTCCAGTAAATATGTATGATGTTCCTCCATTGTTTCCCACTTGAAACGAGCGAACAGAATCTTGATCAACTATTCTAATTCTTCCAAACATTGGAGCATGAAACTCACAATTGTACCATAAGATATCTGGTGCGTTTTGAGAAACTGTAAACAGGATTGAACCAGTAGCAGCTCCATTATTAGTTACTCCATCGTTATATACACTTGCAGTACCAACAGTGTTAGTAGAGTTAATATATAGCGGATGTCCAGGTGTGTTTACTTTAAATTCATAAGTTTTACCACGACTTAATTCCAATTCTGGGTTTTGAATACTTGTAAACTGAAATACATAAGCAGTAGCTCCAGAATTTGAAATGGTGAAAGACTGATCAGCCGTTACTGGATTATTGGTAGTTGGCGTTGTTGGATTTTCTACTGTATCCTCATCATCATCTTTACTGCATGCTGTAAACATGATTGACAAAGCGAAAAGCGATAAAAAAAAGTAATTTAATTTCATAGGTAAGTGTTTTAGTTTTAAACGAAAGGTCAAAATTCTAGATGACTGACCTAAAACAACTTACACATATACGGCAATCACTGCTACATTCTCGACAAAATGAATGCAAAGAATCACTTTACTATAACAAATCCGACAAAAAAGGTTAAACTGTCTGAATTACTGACTATCAATCTATTGTATTCTGCAATTTAAATGCAGTTGGATTAATTCCAAATTCTTGCTTGAACATCTTGGTAAAATAAGATGGATTAGAAAAACCACTTTCAAATGCAACTTCTGAAATGGTCAAGTTTTCATTTAAAAGCATTTGTTTGGCAATGCATAATCGCGTTCTAATAATTAAGTGACTTGGAGTGATGTTTAAGCTTTCTTTCAGCTTTCGTTGCAATTTTCTTTCACTAATCGAAAGTTCTTCAATCAACATTTTAACACCAAAATTCTCAGCTCTAATTTTGGAATTGATGATATCTAAGATTCGATTTAATAGTTCATCATTCTCCTGCTTAGTGGTTAAAGCAAGCTGTTTATTAGCAAGAAAAGTATTATTAGAATTGCTTGCCTCAAAGAAATTCAATGAATCTCCTTCTAGTGTTTTTAAATAAATAGCACTTGTCTTAAATTTTAAATTAGAACCAACCAAAAGGTTTTTAGCCACTTGAGTGACTAGTACTTTATGCATAAGATTTGGCTGCTTTAAAAGGCTAATAAAATGTTTTAAATCCTCATCTAACAATTGATTTATCAGACATTCCTTGATGTGTACACCAACCGTTAAGCCTTCGTTTTTCTCCCTTAATGCTACTCCACAATTTGCCGCTTTTGTTGGCCCCTCAAAAGAAGCTACAAATTGCTTATCAGCTTGATGCAAAAGATTACCTCTAAATCTCTTAATGACTTTTTCGATTGAGTCTAGCTCTGCATCACCAACAAAAGGTTGATTAGAGGTTCCAACTAAAATGGTCAATAGTTGCTTTTCATGGGTAATACTAGGATTTAGCTCATTGATGAACTCTTTCATGGTATTCAAAACCACTTGGGTATTTCCGGTCCAGAATAAATGATCATCTCCATCAAATTCTTCAAAAATCGCCCCGGGAATTCGGTCAGCAATAAATCTACCTTCTTCTATTTTTACATCAATATCGCCTGTACGTTGCATGATTAAAGTAGGCACTTGAATTGAACTTAAAATATCGATAATGTCTACTTGGGTATTCATTTTTGTAATAAGCAGGGCTGCATTAGGACTTGCACCTGACCTAAAATAAGTGGCCAGCCAATCCATAAATACCTTATCATTTGCTTTAGATGGAGCCAAGGATTCCAAATTCATTTCTCCCCCGCCCCAATTCTTTTCAATTACATCATATACCTTTTGTCTTTCTTCATTAGTTGGAGCCCAAGGATAATCATCTGAATATATTCTTTTTGCAAAAATCCCAAAAGTGATCAGCGCTATGGTTCGATTTGGGTAAGTTGCTGCAAAAAGAGCAGAAACAGACCCTCCTTCTGAATGACCAAAAAGTATCGCTTTTTCAGAGCCTACTTCATCCATCACAGCTCGAATGTCATCCATTCGCTCTTCTAAGATAGGAAAGCCAATAAAGCGATCTGACAAACCTGTACCTCGTTTATCAAATAAAATTACTCGGGCTAGTTTGCCTAATTCATTTAAGAAATTAGCCAATTCAGGGCAAGCCCACATTAAATCTATGTTTGAAATCCAACCAGGAATATAGACCAAATCGATTGGGCCAGAACCAAAGGTTTGATAAGCAACGTTGATTGCTCCACTTTTTGCATAATGAGTTACTGGTTTCTCCAATTTTATTCTTACTTGTTGTCCCTCAATTCAATTTGAGTCGTTTTACAAAGCAAACATAAGTAGGATTAGAGAAATAAGAATATTCTGGCAAAGATTAGCGAACTAACTCTACCTCAACTCGGCGGTTCTTTTTTCTATTTTCTAAACTGGTATTAGGAACCAAAGGCTCAGTATCTCGCATGGCTTTCACTTCCAATTGGGCGGGGTTTACTCCTATAATCAATAAATAAAATTATCCTTGACGCTTAAACAGGAAACTACTGACTTCTTCCCCCTTTACCAAGTAATGAGCTCATGATTGGAATAAGCGCCCCTACCCCTGCTAAAGCACCGTAAAAAGTTTCTAAATCTTTTAGAAACCCAGGATTGCCAATTATTATGAAGGTAATAATAGCGACTATAACAATTAAAAGAATTACCCTTGTGGTTCCCCAATTTTGATCTCCTTTTTGCCTTCTCTCTAAACTTAGCTCAACATCCTTTTTACCCACAGCCATGATAAAATTCCTGAAGCTTTTATTGAAAACTTGTGGAATATCCTCCCATACTATTAAGCCTTTCTTCATCAGTGAGAACAAAGAATTGCTGTTTTTAATGTTCATAAATCCATCTTTCGCCAAATCATACAAAATGTACTTTTCTCTTCGTGGTAAGGAGTTCCATATATCGGTATAGTAACCATGCGCCAGATGCATGCCATGTAAAACCATTCGCTGCTGGTCTAACATTAGCTTGTTCTCTCCATTTTTTTGAACTTGTGAGTATGAACATTTACTCAATACAATTGGCGTTAGTGGTGGTAAATAATTGCTGTATCCAAATTCTCCCTTTAAGCTGTTTATCGGGTTAGGATTAAAGTTTTCATCTAGCTTAAAGTCCTCTAAAGATTCATTTACTAGCTCATGCTGCTTTGTGATTCCTAACAACAACTGAGGAAAAACGCCTAAAATATCTCTCCAACTATTAAAGTCTTGAGCAATCTCTGCTTTTAATTCACCCGTTTGTTCCACCTGGTCTTTGTACACGTCAATCAGCTGACTAGGGTAAATCTCTGAAGTAATTAATAACTTTTTCTGATTGGCTAATAAATAAGATATCAATTTTGCTTTTTTGTGATTTTCCTCAAACGATAGCACATTATGCTCAAAATTTTGAAGAATGTAATACTTATAGTCTAGGATATTTTCGGGAGAATTTAAAAGAGGATCTGTTTGAGTTTTAGGTTGACTCATAACTATCCGGTGCTTACCAACGCAAATTTTTTCAATGATCTCTTCAACTGTCATCTCCTTTTTACACTCTGAAAGTATTGAACAAGATAAGGTAACATACGACTTGCCTTCAAGAATTTGCTTGGCAAACTTTTGCTTTCCAGTAGAAGGAAGACCAATAATGAAAAAGCCAGAGTTAGTTGGTTTAGTGAAGAGAATCTTTTTGAGTCGATCTGTAAATGGCGCTCCTTCCGTTTGATTTTTATCTACCACACTTGGTCGTAAGTAAAAAAACCGAAAAGCATAACAGCGATCTACGTAAAACAAGATAAGCCAATAGAATACACCAAACAGCAAAACAAACCCTAATGACTTGAAAACCCAATTCTTAGAAAATAAATAACACAAAAAACTTCGGTTACTGTCCACTTTTATAAAATCTACTTGAAAAGGAACTTTCGCCTGATTGGCCATTAAATGAAAAGACAGTTTTGTTGATTGATTCTCGCTTAACCAGCTACCATCATTGGCCTTACTAAAGTTAAAATGCTGATATTTTCTCGAATACGCGGAAT
>CAJXFJ010000229.1 GCA_913052515.1 uncultured Flavobacteriales bacterium
TTAGGAAATACTGAAACTTTCAGTTCAGTGTTCTTTTTATTAGAAGGAGTACCAACAAAACCACAAATAGAATCACAGCCAATGGTTATGGAATCTTGGACATAAAGTAAAATGGGGATGTCATCTACAAAAATATCGTTAGAATTAGATCTTACGTAAATAGGATAAGGTCTACATCTCGCGTCTTGCCCATCAATTGAAATATTTATGTTTAGAAAAGTAGAATCGGAAAAGACACTTTTACTAGTATCTAAAGTAGAGTGTACTAGCGTGCTATCATATGTAATTATAAAGTCGTTCTGATAACCTATCGTGTCTGTTGATTTAAAAATCAATTGTAATTGATCACCATCCTTTGCTGTAATTTTATATAATCCACAACTATCTTGTAAAAGTTGGGGAGTTATCAATTGTAAGTAGGGTTTAGCAACAACATTTGGATTAACTTCTACGATAAAATCTGAAATGGTTCTACCAACTAAAACTTGATTTCGAAATTCCTTAATTTCTACTGCTAAAGCATACCGTCCTAATTGATTTGGCGTCCATTTGATGGAGCCATTAAGCGGATTTATAAGAACGCCCGAAGGAATAAAATAAGATGGAGCAGGGTTGCCAGAGAGTCCTTTTACAGTAATCAATTGATAACTTAAAGAATCACCATCTGGGTCGTAAGCGGCTTGATTTAACCTGAAATATTCTCCAATACTGCATTTGGATACTGGAATCATGCTAAGTAATACACTATTGTTATTAATAGTTGTATTTGATAAGATTCGTAAATCAGTTTCAAGATAAAGGGGTACATTGTTGGAATTATCTATGTTGTCAATCCCACCGATACGGTTAGGGTCACTTACTTTTATAGTATATAAACCCACAGAATTGTATGTGTGTGTAGTACGGTAAGTAACAATCGATAATTCATTATAAATCAATTGTGTTCTTTGTTGATAAATGGTATCCATTGGTGAGCCATCTCCATAGTCAACCAAGATTTCTCTTCTTTGTGAAGCGGTACTACTTTGATCAATGTAAAAATGTACCTCAATTTGGTACTGATTGCCATTGATATACTGATATGATATGTATCCACCTTTAGTATGTGTTGCATATGAAAATGTTGAAAAACATACCAAAATAAGAAGTAAGGCAAATAGTCTAGAATTCATAATTCAGTTCATTTAATACTCAAAACTAACACTTAAATTTGTGGAAAAACAGATGAATTTTCATACTAGAAAATGGGTAAAACCCGAAGACTTAAATCCTAATAATAATCTCTTTGGAGGAAGATTACTTCAATGGATTGATGAAGAAGCGGCTTTATATGCGATGATTCAATTGGAAAACAAGAAGATAGCGACAAAGTTTATGTCTGAAATCAATTTTATTTCCTCGGCAAGACAAGGTGATATTGTAGAGTTGGGCATACAAGTCGAAAAGTTTGGAAATACTTCAATCACTTTAAGCTGCGTTGCTCGAAACAAAATGAGTCGAAGAAACATCATTACCATAGATAATATAACCATGGTGAACCTAGGAGATGATGGAAAACCAAAGCCCCACGGAAAAACAAAAGTGGAATACGTAAAAGATCGTATAGAAAACTAAGGTATTTGATTATTTTTAAGCTCGAAAAAATCAATTCAGCATGAGAAAAACATTCAGTTTTAACTTATTACTAATCATCAGTGTTAGCTGTTTTGGTTGGGGTCAAACGGGGCATAGAGTAGTTGCAAAAGTTGCTCAAAATCATTTAAGTAAAAAGGCTCAGAAAGCCATTCATCAACTCATGGGGCATGAATCTTTAGTTGAGGCTTCTACTTGGATGGACGATATTAAAAGTGACAACAACTATGATCATACTCACGCTTGGCATTATGTAACTATACCAGATGGTCAACATTATCATGCAGTAGAGAAAAGTGAAAAAGGCGATGCTTTTGAAGCGATTGAACGCATGATTCAAATTTTGAAAGATGAATCGGCTGATCAAAAAAGCCAAGTGGAAGCATTGAGAATGTTAGTGCATTTGGTAGGTGATATTCATCAACCTTTGCATGTTGGAAATGGAGAAGACAGGGGAGGAAATGATGTTAAAATCAATTGGTTTTATGATAAATCGAACCTTCATCGAATTTGGGACAGTGAAATGATTGAAAGCAAGCAATTTTCATATTCTGAACTAAGTACTCTTATTGATCATCCCAAAGAAGAGTTAGATGGTTTATATTACAATACAGATATTAATCAGTGGATTACAGAAGCGATGAATTTAAGACCTCAGGTATACGAAATAGGAGAGAAGGATTACCTTTCTTACGAGTATATGTATGAAAATTGGGAAACAGTTAAAATCCAATTGCACAAAGCTGGAGTAAGATTAGCAGCTATTTTAAATGATATTTATGGATAATCAAGATCACATCAAACAACTGCGTCAATTTGCAAGAATTAGTTTTGCTGAAGGTGTTTCTTTTATGGTATTACTTCTAATAGCGATGCCTTTAAAGTATATGGCAGATATGCCTGAAATGGTCAAATACGTAGGTTGGGCACATGGTGCTTTGTTTATAGCTTATGTGTTTCAACTGTTTTATGTAACAAGTCAATTAAAATGGCGCTTTCAAAGGTTAGTAACTTATTTTATTGCTGCCTTTTTACCTATCGCGCCATTTTTTGTAGAGCGGCAAGTAAAACGAATGATTAAATCTTAAGAAAGTCTTTAAGTTTTTGTTGAGCTATTATTGTCTTAGCATCTGTAAATGAGTTTTTAGTAAATGTTTTTGGACTCATTTTGACGATTTCAATTTCCTCATTTTCTTCTGCTAAACCACCACCTTTTTCTACTTGTTTGCTTACTTGAGCATAATATAAATTCATACATTCAGTAACCGGTCCGGGGGTAGTGTAAAATTTATACCAATGTTCCAATTGATCTATTTCATAGCCCACTTCTTCCAATACTTCTCGATGAACTGTTCGTTCCAAATCCAAATCTGTTCCTTCTACTTTCCCAGCTACAATTTCAAGTAACTCTTTTTCTGGACCAATTCTAAATTGTTTTACAAGAATGATCTCATTTTTAGCGGTATCATGAACTAAAACTCCAATTGAATCAGGTGTCTTAAATTGTTCTCTTTCAGTAACTATACCCGTTTTATCGCTTTCAACTTCAAGTTGATATAAAGTATAATAACCTTTAAATGCTGTTTCTCTTTTTTTGATTTTCATGAAATGGTATCTTAGCCAACCTTTTAAATGCTAAACACAAAGCAATGAATTTTGACGAAATAAGGCCTTATAAAGACGAAGAAGTTCCAAATAAAATCAAAGCCCTTATTCAAGAGGAGCAGTTTCAAGAAGTTATGAAACAAGTAAATCCTGATGTGCCATTGGAGATGTTTAAAGCTAAAATGTTGAGCATTAAGAATATTCGTCAATTTCAAGCAGAAGTTATTGTGCCTGTTTTACAACGACTTATTAATCTATCGACTCAAGGAATAAGTTTTGATGGTATTGAAAACCTACAGAAAGACACTGCCTACCTGTTTGTTTCTACCCATAGGGACATTGTACTTGATTCGGCTTTAATGAATTTTGTTCTGCTAAAAGAAGGGTTTGAAACAGCTGAAATTGCCATTGGAGATAATTTGATGAAAATTCCTTGGGTGGTTGATTTGGTAAAGCTCAATAAAAGTTTTATTGTTAAGCGTGATGTTCCAAAGGAGGAGAAAGTAAAAACATCAATTGAATTATCTTCTTATATCAATCATACTATACTTGAAAAGCAGAGTTCGATTTGGATTGCTCAAAAGTCAGGTAGAAGTAAAAACGGAAATGACCAAACGAATCCTAGTTTGTTGAAAATGTTTAGCCTAGCAGCTGAAGGAAGTACCGCATTAGATAAAATAAAAAATCTAAACATTTGTCCCATTTCTGTAGCTTATGAATACAATCCATGTGACGCTTTAACCTTGCCTGAACTTATGACACAAGCAAAAGGAGGGAAATATGAAAAACAACCCATGGAAGATATGATTCACATGGCTGAAGGTATACAAGGAAGAAAAGGTAGGGTAGTGGTGAGCTTTGGAAAACCCATAAATAATGAGTTAGAAAACTTAAGCGATATCACCAACCGAAATGATTTATTGGCAGCAGTTGCAAAAGTTATAGACAATCAGATTTATCAATCCTATCATTTGTTAC
>CAJXFJ010000230.1 GCA_913052515.1 uncultured Flavobacteriales bacterium
GAACAAATTGCCCAAAATTCGAATGCAAAGCTCGGTGAATTAAAACAAGCAAGAATGGGGATTTTTCAAATTATAGGACAAAATTCAAACGAAGATTATTCATGGGGCGGGACTTTTAATACTTCTTCAAAAATGAAAACAGCCACCATTACGATGAAGTTAGAGTTTGGCATTGACTAATACTTCACTTCTGGAAATGGATAGTTTCCTTTATAATTCTCTAAATAAAATACAAAGTAGTTTTCCGCCAAGGTTCCATTCCTGAGTATAGGTATTTGCTTAACCATTTCAACTTTTTCAAAATAAGGAACAAATAAGGTTTCCGATTTATAGGCTCTGCTATGAGTAATAAACAAAGCGTCGGAGTGATTTTTTATATAATCCCTTTCTAAATTAATCCATGCATATTTATGCACATCCTCAATGGGACCAAAGGCAATTAGCTTTTTTTCCAATGGTCGCGCTACGTAATAATCAAAATGAGCCGATTGATACAAATCTTGACTTACCATAGGCAGATCATTAAATTTTATGCCTTCTTCACTTTCTAAAAAAGCTTCAAAGGCACCTTTAAAAGCCCTCCAACCAAACATGTCTAAAGTAACATCGTATTTCCCTTTTTTCTTTGGATCAACATTCTCACTTTCAAAAGAAGCGGTTATAATTCCTTGATTAATCTCCATAGCGCCTAATTGAGTTACTAGGAAAATAAATGACAAGGCCGGGATATACCACCTTCTCGCAATATTCATTTTTTGAGTACTTAAATAAACGGCGGCAATTATCATTAGTGAGGTGTATGCTGGACCTGTCCAATGAGGAAGTGTTCGCTTAAACAAGGCGAAAGAAAGCACAGTGAGTATTAGTGGCCAACTTAAATGAAGAAATAGGTATTTGTACTTCTTTTTTAATTTCCATTTACCGTTTTTTAAACCTATTAATGCTACTACTATCAAAGCCACATTTATGGGGTTATTGTAAAGTATTTCACCAAACAATTCAGAAAAAAAATAATCCAGTCTTAAACCGTTTTCAAATAGGCCAACACGCTTACTATGAAAACCGAAACTAACAAAATCATTCTCCCAATTCCACCATAAAATGGGTGATGCAATGATAATTGCAATTACCAAAAGCATGTAGAATTGAATTTGTTTAAACCAAGTTTTACGAAGGTGGAAAGCTGCAATAACAAAGCCCAATGCTAAAAAAATACCTTGATATTTAGACAGTGTTGCCAGACCAATAAAAACCCCCAACAAAGTAGAAATCCCACCATTTAAAGTCTTCGATTTATTTTTAAAAAGCAAGAACATGCAATAGATGGCAGCTAACCAAAACACCATTAATGGATTGTCTGGCATTAAAAACAAAGAAGAAATAATACTGGCATACAAGGAAGCTGAAAATAAAATAGCGGCGTAAATGGCTGCCCGTTTATTTCTAACTTCTTTTGTGATTAAATAGATCAATACCGTGGAAAGAATACCACAAAAAATGGCTGAAAATCTTAAGGCTAATTCTGAATCCCAAAATAAATTAAATGTAAAAAGTTGGGCAAAATAGCCCAACATAGGAGGGTGATCAAAATGACTAATATCTGGGTATTTGACATAGGTCCAATAGTAAACTTCGTCGTTACCTAACTCAATACTTGAGGCCAATAATATTCTTAAAACAGTCGCAATGGAGAGAATTAAAAATAGCTCTTGGTGCTTCTTACTTACTCTTTTTAAGTAGCTGCCCATCTTATTCCAACTTCGGGTTTTTGCTTTCTATTCCAATTCCATTCAATGCGCCATACTAAAAGAATGAAACCCAACAACAGATAAATTATACTTAATCGATACAACCTAGTTTGTCTTGGATTAACCGTTGGCACCATATTTAAAGGTACTTGTGCTGCATATCTAAAAACTGGATTTAAATACACATCCGCTCCAGGTTCTTGAAATTGAGCTACCACCCTTATGTATGTATCAGTTGATTGTAGTTGATAAGTGGCACTTGAACTTTCAGCAGCTTCTTTCTTAAGTTGACCACCTTGCCCAATGAAACGAATGTTTTTAAACGGTTTGTCGAAAGCTATATGTATTTCACCATCTACAATCTGCATGTTTGTTAAAGAAGGCAAACTGGCAATTTCAATTCTTCGCTCACTTACTTTCCGACTTCCACTTTTTAAATCAATTCCATAAGCCTCTCCTCTCTTAAGCGCAGCAATAATATCTTTCTCCGTATTGGCTCTACTTTTAAAAACAGTTATATTTTGTCCCGATTTTCCTAAATCGTGGTGATTATGAGAATCATCGCTTGAAATCAAATAAGCGGGAATTCCTGCCGAAAGAGCCGCATCCCAATGGTCTCTTGAGCGACCAATATGATTCAAAACTTCCATGCAATCATAACCTCTCAAGCTTTGCATGTCCTCCAAACTATAAGCACCTCTTAACTTAGGATGAGCAATGACCACTAAATTGTCGTCATTTTGTAAGTAATCAACCGTGGTTTGTTTTTGATTTAAAAATTGTAGAAATGGAAAATCAAACCAATTCGAATTTTGATCACCGAGAATTAATTGATGTTGTTTGCCTAGGCCAATCCCATGCTCATAAGCTCGAATGACTTGTTTTCTACTTTCAATATTGGCAACCTTTTGATAGTTAGAAACAGCCGCCCAATCATAACCTAAGCTGTCTAAGTAAGTACTCACCACTTCTTCAGAAGACCCTTTGCCATTACTCAAACCAGCAAAGTTTTTTCCATGTGCATGAAAATTTCCCTTTTGCCATGGTTGATCTAAATCTAGTATCTCCTCATATGGATTGTGCCAATTTTCTCCCGAAAAAGCCTCGGCTTTTGAAAAATTATAAACTTGAGTTGGCAGTAAACTCAACAAGCATAACAAGACATTACTGTAAAAAGTAAACCTTAGAAAACCCCATGCGAACCTCTTCCAATTCATAGGGGTAAAATTCTACAAGCGCTCTATGCTCATTGTTTAGTTAAATTTAATTTTAAATGAGCAATTCTATTTTTCCTTAAACTTATTTTAACTTCTCTAATCTTTTCTACTCTAAAATAATTTGATAGCTTTACCGAACGAACATTCGGTCTGTATGACAAAAAGAGAACAAATACTAAATACAAGTCTTGAATTATTTGCTGAACAAGGAATTCAAGCAACGCCAATGTCACAAATTGTTGCGGAAAGCAAGGTAGCTACAGGCACTATTTATCATCACTTTAAAAGCAAACAAGAAATTATAGAAGCGCTTTACTTAAGCTTTAAAAAAGAATTAGGTCAGCTCTTTCAAAGCGCTTTTCATTCAAACGATTCTATTCAAACACAATTCGAAAAAATTTGGTTGGCAGTATTTGAATTTTACATTCAAGAACCCTTGAAATATAAGTTCTCCCAGCAAGTGCTACACTCACATTACATCAGTGAAGAAGTACGACAAGAAGGGCTGAGTTATTATGGGGCATTTTGCGATTTTTTTGAATTAGGGATGGAGAGAGGTGAATTTAAACAAATGGAGTTGCACTTGGCAATGGAGTTAATTCATAGCAGTATTTGTATTCTGGCGAATCTTTATTTAGATCAAAAAATAGAAAATCTTAATCAACGAAAACAAGAAGCCCTGCTCTTTTCTTGGGGCGGCATTACAAAAAAGAAATCATGAGTAAGAAAGTATTAGTTACAGGAGCTACCGGCTATGTTGCAGCTTGGATCGTAAAAAAATTAGTAGAAGAAGGTCATACGGTTCATGCAGCAGTAAGAGAGCCTGACAATAAAAATAAAACGCAGCATCTCGATGAGATTGCTGCCAATACCAAAGGCGAAATCCACTATTTCAAATCTGATTTATTAGAAAATGGTTCATATGCAGAAGCCATGAAGGATTGTGAAATTGTGTTTCATACGGCTTCGCCTTTTTCCACCCAAGTTAATGACCCTCAGAATGATTTGATTGAACCTGCTGTAAATGGCACAGCCAATGTCTTAAACACAGCGAAAGAAACGCCTAGTGTAAAACGTGTAATTGTAACCAGCAGCTGTGCTGCTATTTACACAGATGCCATAGACTGTCAGCAAACACCTAATGGAGAACTTACCGAAGAGGTATGGAACACCACCGCTTCTATTGACTACCAGCCTTACTCCTATTCCAAAACTTTGGCAGAAAAAAAAGCATGGGAAATTGCCAATA
>CAJXFJ010000231.1 GCA_913052515.1 uncultured Flavobacteriales bacterium
CTCCATTGCTAATGTCTTTTAGTCCAGCAAGTTGTATGTAGCCAACAAATTCACTTGCTGCTAGCTTAATGCCTAAAAGCTGACCCATAAGCAACATGTCTTCTTGAGCAACTCCAATTAGCCACATCAGTGGAGCGAAAATTGTTCCCAAAATAAATTCTAATGACAATCCTTCATAAGAGGTGTTTTGAGCTATAATTTCATTTAGTGAAGTAAATCGCCAACTTCCAATTCCATCAAAAGAGGCAATACCACCTAATAAACCGTTAATCATGGCAATAAATGCAACAAAAACAAGAAGCATTGCACCCACATTTACGGCTAGTTTTAAGCCTTCTGTAGTTCCATTTGCAATTGCGTCTAATAAATTTGAGCCAATTTTATCTTCAGAAACTCGAACATCTGTAGAAATAGATTCCGTTTGTGGAAATAGGATTTTTGATATTACAATAGCACCTGGTGCAGCCATTACAGAAGCGGCCAATAAGTGTTTTGCAAAAACTAAACGCATGGCAGGGTCGTCACCACCTAAAAAGCCAATGTATGCAGCCAAGACTGCACCTGCAACGGTTGCCATTCCACCAATCATGACCAATAAGATTTCGCTCTTATTCATCTTTTCTAAATAAGCTTTTATAAGAAGAGGTGCTTCAGTTTGACCTAAAAAGATGTTTCCTGCTACACTCAAACTTTCAGCTCCTGATATACCAAGTAATCTAGAAAGTAACCAACCAAATGCTTTTACTACTTTTTGAATAATTCCCAAATAGAAAAGCACTGATGTTAAGGCCGAAAAGAAAATGATGGTTGGCAAGACTTGAAAGGCGAATATAAAACCAAAGGTTTCCATATCTACTACCAGTCCTTCAAATAAGAATTTGCTTCCAGCTTGCGTGAACTCTAGAATTTTTACAAATATATTTCCTACAAAATCAAATAGGTATTGAACAAAAGGAACCTTTAATACACCAACAGCTATGACAAGCTGAAATGCTAAGCCCAAGCCGACTGTTTTCCATTTAATAGCTTTACGATTATTGCTAAATACATAGGCAATAAGTAGCAGCGATACTAAGCCAATAGCTCCCCTAAATAGTGAACTTATTGAAAAACCTTGCATCGGTATGATTTCAGGATCTTGGGAATTTAGTGCTGTTGCATCCTGTGCTGAAAGTAATTCAGGGATGAATAATAATGTTAGTACTAAAAATAGATGACCCAGCTTTTTCAATAAAAAAAATATTAATTATTAGATTCGTTTCGCTTTTGAATTTCATCTCTAAGTCTAGAAGCCTCTTCATAATTTTCTGTTTCTATGGCTTTGTCTAGCTTATCATTTAATTCAGAAATACTTAGCGAAGCTATGCCTTTTTTAGGTTTATCTACTTTTTTCTCAATCTTTGGCTTTTCTTCTTCCTCTCCTTCTATATCTTCTTCGAGCAAAATTCCTGCATTTTCTAAGATAAACTCATAGGTGTAAATTGGGCACTTAAATCTAACCGCTATCGCTACTGCATCCGAAGTTCTGGTATCAATCTCAGTGATTTCCCCATCTTTTTCACAAATGAGTTTTGCATAGAAAATTCCTTCCATTAAGTTATAAATGAGAACCTCATTTACTTTAATGTTATATGAATCGGCAAAGCTTTTGAAAAGATCATGTGTAAGCGGTCTGCTAGGTGTCATGTCTTCGAGTTCTATAGCAATAGCTTGAGCTTCAAAACCACCAATTATAATTGGAAGTCTTCTTTTGCCCTCTTGTTCGGCAAGAACTAATGCATAAGCACCTGATTGAGTTTGACTATAGGATAGACCTACAATATCGAGTCCGATTTTTTGCATGTAATAGAAATTAAAAAGCCAAGAGCAATTCATTGCTCTTGGCTTTTATGTGCTTCACATTAATTTGCTGATAAGTTCATTTCTTTAGCTGCTGCTACAAGTTTTGGTACTACTTCAAAAGCGTCACCAACAATTCCATAATCAGCTGACTTAAAGAAAGGTGCTTCAGGGTCAGTATTTATAACAACAATCACTTTTGATTGATTTACTCCTGCAAGGTGCTGAATAGCTCCTGAAATTCCAACAGCGATATATAAATTTGGTCTGATTGCTACACCTGTTTGACCTACATGCTCATGATGAGGTCTCCAATCCATGTCTGAAACAGGACGAGAACAAGCTGTAGCAGCCCCTAATTCTTTCGCTAAATCTTCAATCATGCCCCAGTTTTCAGGTCCTTTCAATCCTCTACCTGCACTCACCACTAATTCTGCTTCTGTTAAAGGCAAATCAGTTGATTCCATTTTCTGCTCTTTTACTTTTAAACGTGAGTCAGACAATGAGATATCAGATTGTTCAACAGAGGCTGATTTTCCAAACTCCTTCTTTTCAACTGAATTAGGAGTTAAAGAAATGATTTTTACGTCCGTATTTACTTTCACATGCGCAAAAGCCTTTCCCGAGAATACTGCCTTTTTTACTGTAAAATCTCCATCTGTATTTGGCAAGTCAACTGCTCCAGTTACAATTCCTGCATTCATCTTTGCAGCTAATATTGGAGCTACTGATTTACCTGATAAATCATGCGAGAAAATAACAATTTTAGAACTATTTGATTCAGCTGTTTTTTGAATAGCTTCAGCAATTAAAGTAGGTTGAAAATCGGCAAGATTGTCGCTGATAACATGTACAATTTTGTCAGCACCATATTTTCCTAGGCTTTCTAAATTTGAAGCATTACCTGCAACTATTGCTGTTACTGTGTCATTCGATTTTTCTGCAATTTGAGCTCCATATGAAACCGCTTCATAGGCAGATTTATGAATTTCGTTATTTGCTGTATTTGCGTATACTAAAATGGCCATATCTTAAATTACTTTAGCTTCGTTTCTTAATAAATCTAATAATTCTTCAGGGTTGTCTGCACTAATCATTTTGCAATCACCTTTAGCAGGTGGAAGTTCATAAGATGTTACTTCTGTAGTATTGCTAAATTCAACTGCTTCAACAACATTCAAAGGCTTTGTTCTTGCAGCCATAATTCCTCTCATATTTGGAATTCTTGCTTCAGCCATTCCTTTTGCAGCGCTTAAAACAAAGGGGGTGTCAACTTCTACCACTTCTTTACCTCCTTGAATATCTCTCTCAATAGTTGCTGTATTGCCATTCATATCCAATTTTGAAGCATTTGAAACAAAAGGTTGGTCTAAAATACCTGCAATCATTCCAGCTACTTGAGATCCATTGTAATCAATAGTTTCTTTACCACAAAGAACCATGTCAAAGCCATTCTCTTTTGCATAGTTTGCAATTTGACTAGCTGCATCTAATGCGTCCTCAGGATTTTTATTGATTCGAACAGCATCATCTGCACCAATAGCCAAAGCCTTGCGAATTGTAGGGTCATTTTCAACTCCTCCTACATTAATTACTGTTACTGAACCACCATTGGCTTCTTTTAATTCTAAGCCTCTAACTAGGGCATACCATTCATCATAAGGGTTTATAATAAACTGCACTCCGTTATTGTCGAACTGCGTGTTGTTATCTGTGAAAGCAATTTTTGCAGTAGTATCTGGTACCTTACTTATGCAAACAAGTATCTTCATAGTTGAATGTTTTAAAAAATAATAATTTGGCCTATTCTCGGGCCTATTTTCAAAGGATTACAAAGCTAACCAAAAATGACTTAAAAGGTTTTGGAATTTAGTCCAATATGTAAAGATGTGAAAGCTATCTACAGTTCAATAATTTGGTTTGTTGTAGAAATGTTATTTTAATAATTTTGATGCGCTAAAAAAACAGCATTCACCAATTTTTATTGAATGAAAACATTACAGTTTAGAGAGGCTTTAAGAGAAGCCATGAGCGAAGAAATGAGAAGAGATGAGAGAGTATTCTTGATGGGAGAAGAAGTAGCTCAGTATAATGGTGCCTATAAGGTAAGTCAAGGAATGCTTGATGAGTTTGGAGAAAAAAGAGTAATAGATACCCCAATTGCAGAGCTTGGATTTGCAGGGATTGGAGTAGGAGCTGCAATGAATGGACTACGTCCAATAATTGAATTTATGACCTTTAACTTTTCTTTGGTTGCAATTGATCAGGTAATTAATTCAGCTGCAAAAATGTTAAGTATGTCAGGTGGCCAATTTGGTGCGCCTATGGTTTTTAGAGGTCCAACTGCTTCAGCAGGTCAATTGGGTGCTAA
>CAJXFJ010000232.1 GCA_913052515.1 uncultured Flavobacteriales bacterium
CGGTTGTTTTAACCAAGGTTGCTCCGTAAATACTCGCAATTGCAATAAGTATGGTAAACACAAAAACTTTAGGGCGATGATTGGTAACCATAATCACCAACTGATTGACTACAACATGCACCCACTTTCTTTCCAAATGTTTGGTATGTCTTTCTCTTGGTGGTCGTTGAAAACTCAACATGATTGGCAATAAGGTAATCGATACCAAAAAGACAGAAGCAATACCAAAGGTGGCGATAATTCCAAATTCAACTAAAATGCTGCTATCCGTAAAAATAAAAGTTCCAAAACCTAAAGAAGTTGTTGTATTGGTTAAAAAGATGGCATTCCCAATTTTTTGAATCACTCGGCTTAAAGCGAGAATTTGATTTCCATGTCTTTTGTATTCCTGATGATATTTATTGAGAATGAAGATACAATTTGGAATACCAATTACGATAATAAGTGGAGGAATAAGGGCTGTTAAAATGGTTACTTCGTAACCAAATAAAACCTGAATTCCTACCGACCAAACCACGCCAACCAAAACCACAATCATGGAAACCATCATGGCTCTAAAAGAACGGAAGAACAATAGCAAAATCGTTGCAGTAATGAGAATGGCTAAGAGAATGAAAAGCTTAATTTCTTCACTGACTTTAGAAGTGTTGTTCGCTCTGATGTATGGCAAGCCTGAATAGTGAACTTTTAGCTCCGTATCCTTTTCAAACTGTTCCACTAAGCCTAACAATTCACCCATTAAAATTCCACGGTCTTTTGAGTCTAAAAGCGACCGATCAAGTGTTAAGGCCATTAAAGTGGTTTGGTGATCTTCGCTGTAAACAAAACCTTCATAAAATGGCAAATCATAGACTTGCTGCAAAAGAGAGTCTAAATCAGCCTGAGAAGCAACCGCATTTCCAAACACTGCTTTGGGTTCAAACTTTCGCTCTTCTTTATTTCTTTCTAATTTAAAAACAGTAGCCATGGAAAGCACCTCATCAATGCCTTCAACTTCCTTTAAATTTCTAGAAAGTGCAAGCCATAAATTGAAGTTATCGAATTCATAAAGTTGATTGTCTTTTACTCCAATCACCATAATACTTCCTTCTTGACCAAACTGATCTTGGAAGTTTTTAAAATTGATTAAAGTTGAATCAGTTGCTGGAAGCACTTGAGCCATTTCATAGCTCATTTTCACATCTTTGGCTTTATAACCAAAAAATACAGTGGCCAGGGTTACAAGGGCGATGATAAAATAGCGCTGCCTTAAAATAAAACTCGAAAAAATTCCCCACATAATCGAAAAGCACAGCTTTTACTATGCCAAAAAACCCAATTAAAGATTGTCTGCAAATATCGAAATTAAATCATACCTAAAAAATTAGCTTGGCACTTACTTTCATGGCTTATGCTTAATAAAACATAATTTCGTTTTATGGAAGTTAAAATACCTGCGAACGTTGATGAAATTCTGCACTATCTTGACCTGATTGGTACGCTAGTTTTTGCAATTTCAGGAGCCATGGCAGCATCTAGTAAAAAGCTAGACCTTTTTGGTGCTGCTTTTATCGGATTTGTAACAGCCGTTGGGGGTGGAACTATTCGAGATTTGCTGATTGGCGATACACCTGTAGGTTGGATGCAAAATGTAGATTATCTTTTTATCATACTTGCAGGTGTAGGCATCACCTTCCTTTTTCAAAAATATGTTCGAAAACTCCGAAAAACCTTGTTTTTATTTGATACCATTGGAATTGGTGTTTTTACTACTTTGGGCTTAAAGAAAGCATTACTGTTTGGTGTAGAACCTCCTATTGCAGTTATGATGGGCATGTTTTCCGCAACCTTAGGAGGGGTTATTCGTGATACGCTAATCAATGAAATTCCTTTGGTTTTTAGAAAAGAACTTTACGCCATTGCTTGTATAAGTGGTGGTGCCTTATTTATCCTTTTACAGCAATATCAAGTAAGTTTTGAGCTAAATACCATTGCTACTATTTCAACAATCATTTTAATTCGCATTATCGCCATTAAGTTTAAACTTGGTCTGAGTGGAATTGACGATGAATTAAAGTTTCCTTTTAAAAAGACTTAATCGTTTTCTTGGAATAATAATTGTTTAGCCCATAGAAATCTTTAGAATTATGAATCATAAACTGTTAATTGCAATCCTACTATTTACACTTTGGGGCTGCAAAGGGTCTAGAAATCAGCAAAACGAAAAAAGCAAACCTGCCATAGACCAAACTGATTACAAACAGCTATGGGTCGAAATTGAACAATTAGAAAAAGAAGGCAAACCTAAAAGCATTGTCTTATTAGCTGATTCCATTTTAAGTCAAGCTTCTAGAAATGAAAATACCACTCAAATTTTTAAAGCATTAGTTTATCGCTCAAAATACAGGCATGAAGTAGAAGAAGATTCAGAATTAAAGGTTATTCAAGACTTTGAAAAACAGATTGCCCAATCGGAAGGAGTAAACAAGGCGCTTTTACAATCGGCAGTTGGCGAATTGTATGGACAATATTACATGAGTAGACAATGGCGAAATGGAGGTAGAAGCAATGCCAGCAACTATCAAAAAGAAGACATTCGAAGCTGGAGTCAAGATCAGATTATGTTGAAAGCTCATGCTTATTATCAAGCTTCTTTACAAGAAACAGAAGTTTTAAATGCTACCCCAATTTCACATATCCAAGAGATTCTACTGCCAATTGAAGCTAATAATGATAAAGTAGTTTTAAGCACTGAAAGCCGACCTAGTTTATTTGAATTTTTGGCGGAAAGAGCTCTACAATTCTACCAAAATACCTATCAGCAATCTACCATTCCATTACAAGCTTTTACCACATCTGATTCGGTTCTATTTCTAAACTATTCCGATTTCATAAGATATAACCCAATAACTGAAGATAGTCTTTCAAAAGACTTTCAAACACTATCACTTTTTCAAAAAATTTTAAAAAATGAAATCCAAGAAGAACGATGGGATGCCTTATTGGATTTTGATTTAAAACGCTTGGCTTTCGCAAAACAAACGAGCCATTCTGCTAATTCCAATAAAGAATATTTAGACGCTTTAAAGCAAGTTGAAGAACAAAAAGAATGGAATATTTCTCAAGTAAAAGCCATTAAATATGCTCAGGCATTGGCATTGCAAGAGTCAGGCTATAAAAACGACTTTTTAGATTCTAGCAGCTACCTTAACAAACCTTCACTTAAAGAAGCTTTTAAACTCGCTGACAGCTATGAAGATGACTCCTCCTATTTTGGAATAAACTTCGCTCAACTCAAAAAGCAACTTGCTGAACCTAACTTTTCTATACAAGCTGAAAGTGTTTATCCAAGTGGAGAAGACCTTCTTTTATACACTCAATTCAAAAATATTGAGAACCTTCATTTACAACTATACAAAGTCCCCGTAGATTACTCTTTTAGAAACAAACACATTAGAGATGGTTGGTTTGAGATGCTTCAGAAGCATGAATTAGTTAAAAACTGGAGCATTTCACTTCAAGTTGAAAAAGACTTTCAATTTCACAGCACTGAATTTGATATTCCTGCATTAGAACATGGAAGTTATTGTTTGGTGGCTTCCTTAGATTCAAGCATTCAATCTGAAAAATCGGTAAATGGTTCCTTTCTATTTTTTCAAATTAGTGACTTAAGTCTTGCAAGCAGCGCTAGAGAAAATAAAGAAACAGCTCTTGTAGTAAGAGACCGAACTTCTGGAAAGGGAATTCCCAAGGTTAAAGTTGACGTCTTGGCTAATCGATACAATCCCGAAAAAAGACAGTACGAAAGTCATTTGACTAAGAGTCTAATAACTAATACTAAAGGAGAGCTTCGCTTTCAAAATCAAGAAGGCACCAATTACCAAATTCGATTAGTGAAAGATAATGACACTTTATGGAACAATCGTTCCGTGAATTCATTTATGTACGTAACTCAAGACAATAAACAAAAAAAGAGTCAACTTTTTACCGACCGAGCTATTTATCGACCAGGCCAAATCGTCTATTTCAAAGGAGTGATATATGAAGGAAACCGAAAAGATGCAGAAGTTTTAAGTAATCAAAGTACTACTGTAAAACTGTTTGATTCAAATAGACAATTGGTTGGTGAGCTTCAAGTTAAAACAAATGCTTTTGGCTCTTACCATGGCAGTTTTATTCTTCCACAAGGGAAATTAAATGGGAATTTTTTAATTAAAGATGATTTTGGCA
>CAJXFJ010000233.1 GCA_913052515.1 uncultured Flavobacteriales bacterium
GCCGTTGAATTCTCTCACTTTGACAAGCCCTATTTTGGCTTCTACTTTGATCAAGATGGCAAGGAAGATTATTTTGATGAAGAGGCAAACAGCTTAAGAAAAGCATTCTTAAAATCTCCCTTAAAGTTTAGCCGTTTATCTTCTCGCTATACCATGCGGCGTTTTCATCCGGTTCAAAAAAGATGGAAAGCCCACTTAGGGACAGACTATGCAGCACCCACTGGAACCCCCATTATGACTACAGGCGATGGAGTAGTAATTGCAGCTTCGTATACCAGAGGCAATGGCAAATATGTAAAAGTGAAACACAATAGTGCATATACGACACAGTACCTGCATATGAGCCGTAGAAATGTAAAAGTGGGGCAACATGTGCGCCAAGGAGATATCATTGGTTTTGTAGGAAGCACGGGACTAGCAACAGGACCTCATGTTTGCTACCGCTTTTGGAAAAATGGAAAACAGGTAGATCATTTGAGAGAAGATTTCCCTTCGGCTGAGCCCATAAAAGAAAATAACAAAAGCAGATTTGAGCAAGAAAAAGAAATGTGGATGAAAAAGCTCGATTCTATCCAATTAGAAAAAGAAAAGCATTTGATGGCTTCACAGTCTTGAGCCACAAAACTTACAAAAAACAGCCTCAGGGGCATGCCCTTCTTTGGAACACTCTGGACATGCTTGCCTGCTGATTGATTCCTCGCCTTTATTGGTTCTGCTTAATTCAGAAGTGACTATTCCTGTAGGTACTGCTATAATTCCATAACCCAATAGCATAACTAGAGATGCAATGGTTTGTCCTAAAGTAGTTTGAGGTGCAATATCTCCATAGCCTACAGTGGTAATGGTAACTATAGTCCAGTAAACACTAGTTGGTATACTTGTAAAACCATGTTCTGGACCTTCTATGATGTACATCACCGTACCCATGATTAGCACCAACACAACGACAGCTCCAATAAAAACGGTAATTTTTGCAAAACTGGCTTTTAAAGCTTTTACTAATACCTGAGCTTCTGAAACATAACGACTCAACTTTAACACTCGAAAAACACGCAATAAACGTATGGTTCTAATGACTAACAAATACTGTGGACCGGCTACAAACAAACTGATATAAGTAGGTAAAATGGAAAGCAAATCAATGATTCCCATAAAACTAGTCGCATATTTCAATGGCTTCCCAACTGATAATAAGCGCAATACATATTCAATGGTAAACAGAATAGTAAACACCCATTCTGTTATAATCATCCCTTCTCGATGTCGATCACTAAAGCTTTCTACCGTTTCTAGCATGACGGCAAACACAGACAAGACAATAGCCCAAAGCAGAATAACATCAAATAGTTTACCTGCAGGGGTATCTGCTTCGAATATGATTTCATGCATCCTCACTTTCCAGTTTGGAGCTTTCTTTTGATCTATTTTACTGTATTCAGGATTAGTTGTCTTCATGAAGCTTAACTTCGCTATTGAATTCACGCTAAGATATGAAACTCCGTACTGAATTTCAGCCTCAAGCTTCTAAAGTTAAAATTGACATTAAAAAGCCATTACTATTTGTAGGCTCTTGCTTTGCTGAAAACATTGGCAATCTTTTAGTTCAACGAAAATTCAATTGCTTGATTAATCCATTTGGAATAAGCTACAATCCCATTTCCTTATTTAACCAATTGACCTACGACAACAATGAAATCAATCAATTGAAGTTGAACATTCAAGAAAATGATGGGATTCACTTTCATTTTGATTTACATTCTGATTTTAATGCCTTGACCCAAGAAGCTTCTTTCAAAAAAATTGAAGATGCTTTTCAACTTCAAATCAATCAACAAAATAACAAACCCCAAATTTTTCTTTCACTTGGCACCGCTTGGGTACATGAATTAAAGGAAAACAATCAGATTGTAAACAATTGCCACAAGCAACCTTCTACTCTATTTAAGAAACGTTTGTTAGCAGTTGAGGAAATCGTTAGCTCATTCGACAAACTAAATCTAAAACTGACAGAAAAATACAACGAAACGTTTGAGTTTGTTTTCACGATTAGTCCAGTTCGCCACTTAAAAGATGGCTTTCGTGAGAACCAACTGAGCAAATCAACTTTACACCTGGCCGTAGAAACTATTTTGCAAAAACATTCAAATACTGCTTACTTTCCCGCATACGAGCTCTTACAAGACGATTTAAGAGATTATCGATTTTATAAAGAAGATTTAGTGCATCCGAGTTCTGAAGCCATAAAATACATTTGGTCTAAATTCAAGGAAACTCATTTTAATGGTGAAACCATAGATTTGGTTTCTCAAATTGATACTATTCTAAGCCAGCTAAACCACAAGGCTTTTCAACCACAATCTGAAAAACATCAGCAGTTTCTTAGCAGTTTACTTCAGAAATTAGAGATTCTTCAAAGAGAAAACCAAATCGACTTTCAATCAGAAATTGAGCAAGTAAAATCTCAACTACTCTCTTAACAAATGAGTTGTATTGGCTTGTGCAGTTGGCATAATGAGTAAATCATTAATGTTTACATGTGCTGGTCTAGAAGTTACAAAGTAAATTGCTTCAGCAACATCTTCTGCATTTAATGGCTGATAACCATCATACACTGAATCTGCCTTTTCTTTATCTCCATCAAAGCGAACCGTAGAAAACTCAGTATTCACCGCACCAGGACAAACAGCAGAGACTTTTATTTTATGAGGCAATAAATCTATTCGCATAGCTTTTGTTAGGGCCTCAACGGCATGCTTGGTAGCACAATAGACATTTCCTTTTGTGTAAACTTCTTTACCTGCAATGGAACCAATATTGACAATATGCCCTTGCTTTCGCTTAATCATCATGGGCATAATTTGCTTTGAAACATAAAGCAAGCCTTTCACATTGGTATCAATCATGGTTTCCCAATCATCAACGTTCCCATTTTGAATTTCACTAAACCCTTTGGCTAATCCAGCGTTGTTAATTAAGACATCTATTTCTCTCCAAGAATCTTTCAACTTCCCTAATTGCATTTCAACCTCTTGCCTTTCTCGCACATCAAAACACAGACTTAAGACCGAAACTCCATATTGATTTTCCAATTTATTTTTCAGGGTTTCTAACAAATGTTGTCGTCGACCGGTAATTATTAAATGGTAGTTATTGGAAGCATATAAATGGGCGCAAGCTGCTCCAATTCCAGCAGTTGCGCCCGTAATCATTGCAAGTTTTTTCATTTTCTAAAGAATACGCTCTGCATAAGTTCTATAAGCCAATTTAGAAGGCTGAGAGACACTAAACAAAACAGTGTTTGGTTCTGACTTTAAAAGTAATTCATTTTGACTTTCTACTTTAAAAAAATCATCCGATTCTACCTTTTTCCCATCGATTTCAATAGCCCCTTTTACAACATAAAATGAATGCACAGAGTCTTTTTCTAAGTCAATCTTAAATTGATTTCCAGAAATGAAATACTCCTTAATCTCCACTCCCTTTGTATCCATTTGCAAAGGGGCATTCGCACCATGATAAGTTTTTACCCGAATACCATCACGTTCTTCCAGTGGAAATTCATCATTTTTATAATCGCTATAAGTTGCCTTTTGATCAAGGGTTTTTCCTAAATCAGGATCCAACCAAATTTGAAACATGTGTGCACCAGCGTTGAGCTTTTCCGAATGAGAAATACCACTTCCTGCTCGAATAATCTGAGCATCACCAGCATTTAATGTTTTCCATTCATTATCTCCAGTGTCAAAATGCTCAATACTCCCCTCTAACACAAACGATAATATTTCAAAACCTTGATGAGGGTGCAAACCGATTGTACTACCTTGATCACTCCATGCATGCGACCAATAAAACAAATTGGAATAAGGCCGCAAGTGCCCCCCTTCTCTCGGAAAACCGATGGGTTTGTTCTCTAAAATTTCGCCCCCATTAAACTGACCAGCGGCTTGCTGATTTTTCTTTATAACTTGAATGGACATACTTTTTTTATTAAGTAACCTCGCTATTGTCTACTTGTTCAAAAATGAAGCAAACATCCATACCGTTTTTTCTTGAGCAGATAAATACTCACTCATTAAGGCCAATGTTCCTTCATCATCTGCATCTCCAGCTAAACTTAAAATTTCTCTTTCTAAGGCTATCAAAATTCGCAAGCTTTCTAACAATGCTTCAACGGTAGATTTTGAATCTGATA
>CAJXFJ010000234.1 GCA_913052515.1 uncultured Flavobacteriales bacterium
GTCCACCGTGGCTACAAAAAAGTAGTTTAACTTTCCTCAAGAGAATGATATGAGCACTTTAATTAATCCAGAGTCCTCTAGACTAATGATGTCGAATCAAAGCAAATTGCCTATTTCTGTTTCCTTTTCATCCTTCCAATTAGCCTTTTAATTGGCAGTACGGTTCCCGTATTAGGGGCAATTGTGAGGTATAAAGTCATCTTATTGCCTTTTTACTTCTACTTGCTACTTACTTTTGTAGACCTAAAGCGAATTCCAATCTTGAAGAAAATATCATGAAAATAAAGTTCTTTATCAGTATTTTAATCATTGCCTTTATGAGTTCTTGTTATTACACCGAAGATGCCGATTTACTGATTCACAATGCTAAAATTTACACCTTAGACGATGGCTTTAACATTGCAGAAGCTATTGCAATTAAAGATGGAAAAATCATTGAAGTTGGCCCAAATAATGAGCTGAAGAACAGGTACAACGCAAAAGAAGAAATTGATGCTCGCTTACGTCCTATTTACCCTGGCTTTATTGATGCCCATTGTCATTTTTTATGGTATGGAAACACTTTTTTTGAAGTAGATTTAGTTGGAACCAAAAGCTGGCAAGAGGTGCTTGATCGCACTATTGCTTTTTCAGAGAAAACAGAAGATTTATGGATTACTGGCAGAGGTTGGGATCAAAATGATTGGGATTCAAAAAGCTTTCCATCTAAAGAGCAGTTAGATAGCCTTTTTCCAGAAAGAGCTGTCCTTTTAAAACGAATAGATGGACATGCTGCCATTGCCAATCAAAAAGCTTTAGAGCTGGCTAACATTAGCCCTGCAAGTAAAATAGACGGAGGTGTATTTGAAAAGAAAGATGGTCATCTAACTGGTATACTCATTGATAATGCCGTTGACAGCGTATCTAAAGTTGTTCCTGAATTAAGTAAAACGCAAATGCAAAGAGCACTTTTGAAAGCGCAAGAAATGTGTTTTGAAAAAGGATTAACTACGGTAGACGATGCGATGCTTGAAAACGAAATGGTTCATGCCATAGACGAGCTTCAAAAAAGTGGTGATTTGAAAATGAAAGTTTACGGCATGTTAATGCCAACTGAAGAAAACAAAGAGGAATTTCTTAAAAATGGCCCCTATCTTACTGACCGATTAAGCATACGTTCATTTAAATATTTTGCTGATGGCGCCCTAGGCTCAAGAGGTGCAAGATTGCTTTATCCATACCACGATGACCCTCATAACAAGGGATTGTTTTTAAACGACAGCAATTATTTTTTAACGGAAGCAGAAGCACTATACGAAGCGGGATTTCAAATGAACACCCACTGCATTGGTGATGCTGCAAATCGCATGATTCTAGACATTTATGCACAAGTTTTAAAGTCTACTAATGATAAACGTTGGCGAATTGAACACGCACAAATTGTTGAGCCCACTGACTTAGAAAAGTTTAAGATGTATACAATTATCCCGAGTGTACAACCCACCCACGCAACCTCAGATATGTATTGGGTAAACGATCGTTTGGGAGAAAAACGAGCAAAAACGGCTTATGCTTATAAAGAGTTGCTCGAACAAATTGGATTACTTGCATTAGGTACAGACTTTCCAATTGAAGACATTGATCCTTTGAAAACATTTTATGCTGCAGTTGTCAGAAAAGACGATAAAGGTTACCCTCAAGAAGGCTTTCAAACCGAAAATAGTTTAAATAGAAAAGATGCTTTAAAGGGAATGACTATTTGGGCGGCCTTGTCAAACTTTGAAGAAAATCAAAAAGGAAGTTTAGAAATTGGAAAAGATGCTGACTTTATAATTTTAGACAAAGACATCATGCAAGTAAAGGAAAGTGATATTTTAAGCACAAAAGTACTTTCAACCTATGTAAATGGAGAATTGGTTTTTGAAGTTAAAAAGTAACTTCTTCGTATTGAAAAGGAATTTCTAATTCGTGCTCTACAAGCTCACCTACAGACAAAATATCATCATCCCCCTCTTCGTATTTCCACTTTACTACAAAACTTTTATCTCTATCATATAAAGGTTTAAAAGTTAAGAGCAACTCTACCAATTGCTTTTGTGATGAAGAATTTAAGTACTCTATTTCACAAATTAATTCTGTTTGAGGAGCAGGATTCTTAACATACTCTTTGCTCCACTCTATTATCGGCTGATAAAACTCGATGGCATCAGCAGGGTAGGATTTACCCGAAATTAATAATTGTCCTGTTTCAGGATTAAAATTGACCTCGGGAGTTTGTAAAAAAGGCTCTATTTCTATGCTATTCATAATTTAAATCTCAATTCAAATGTCAACCAATATCTTCCGCCATCTTTTGAAATGGCCCAATCAAAAATGGATTGATTCATCTTTCTAATCATGTACAAGCCCAAACTTTTTCCGGATATTAATGCCTTATCTCTTGCCTGATCAAGATCAATGTTACCTAAACTAAACACATTCTCAAATTTAGCTTGCAATGGTAAGACGTCGGATTCAATCAAAATGTTTGCCGTCCGAATTACAATTTCATCTTTATTTAACTTCAGAGAAATATAAGAGTCTGGAGCAACCTCATCCTTAAACGCATCTTGATTATATTCTGCGATATTTTGAACTAACTCCACCAAAGAAATAAAAATTTGCTTTGCTTTCCTTGTCTTCGGTTTTACTTCTCTATTGATGAAGTCATTAGTCATGGTCAAGAAACAATTACTAAATTGTTGATTAACCGGGCCCCAATATTCAAGCTCTTCCCTTTTAATAGGAAGTTGAAAAAGCTCTTTTCGCTTTTTGATATTTGGTGCAACTTTCATCTAGTAAATAAATTGGGGTTAAATGTAACTATTACAATTAAATTCAACGAATCAATCTTTGTATAGTATTACGTTTTTCAGGACAAAGTGTTTCCAAAGAAGCATCTGCCATTTCAAAGTCTTTAAAATCAAATCCAGGAGATACGGTACATCCTACTAACGAAAATGCACCTTCCAAAACTTCTGAAGCAAACCAAACTCCTGCTGGCACTACAAACTGCAACAATTCACCTTGATCCATATTCTTTCCCAATTTCTGAGTAGAATAATTTCCTTCCTCATCAATCATATGTATTACTATAGGAGAACCATCGTAAAAGTGCCACATTTCATCAGACTTAATCCGGTGAAAGGCAGAGTAGTTTTTCTCTTCTAATAAAAAGAAAATGGCTGTTGACAGGTTTCTCTCACCATCAAATTCGCTTAAATTAACCTTTTCATCACTTCTATATGTCTCTTTATAATAACCTCCTTCAGGGTGCTTTTCAAGGTCAAGGACATCAATCCAGTAGTTCGCTTCTTTCATTCTTCAAAATATTGATGGAAAAGTAATATCTTTCAACTTGATTTTATTACTCAAAAACCATGAGATGCTAAAAAGAATATTTGACCTACATTTTCATCAATTAGAAAATTTTCCAAAGAAAGATGCTTTAACGGCAAAAATTAATGGGCAATGGGTACCCACTTCAACCGAAGAGTTTATTGAACAAGCAAAAGAAATAGGTGCAGGACTATTGGAACTAGGCTTAAAACCTGGTGACAAGGTTGCCTTAATTGCAAACAATAGACCCGAATGGCACATTGTCGATTTGGGAATTCTTCTAGCAGGAATGATAAACGTTCCCATATATTCAACCATTACAGAAGATGACTATGACTTCATCATGAATGATGCAGAAGCTAAAATTTGTTTCGTTTCAGATGAAGAAATATTTTCAAAAGTAAATGCAGTAAAGTCGAAAATAGAAACCTTAAAAGAAGTCTATTCTTTTGATCAAATCAATTCTTGCAAGTCATGGACTGAGGTTAAAGACTTAGGAAAAGGAAAGCATGAAGATCAGATGAAGACTATACAAGCAGGTATTCAAGAAACGGATTTAGCAACACTTATTTATACTTCAGGTACAACAGGACGACCAAAGGGAGTGATGTTATCGCATAAAAACCTAGTTTCCAATGCTACCGCTTCACGATTAAGGCTACCTGTTACGGAAGATTCAAAATCACTTAGCTTTTTACCACTCTGCCATGTTTATGAGAGAATGGTTTGCTATATGTATATCTATACGGGAACATCTATTTATTATGCAGAATCATTAGAGACCATAGGTGACAACTTAAGAGAAGTAAAACCTGATGTATTTA
>CAJXFJ010000235.1 GCA_913052515.1 uncultured Flavobacteriales bacterium
AATGATTTCAAAGCTCATTACAGTAGCTCAAACAAGGGAAGAAGCCATTAAAAAGATGCAAAGAGCGTTAAGTGAATATGTAATTGAAGGAATTAAAACTACTATTCCATTTCATGAGCAATTAATGCAAGACGAGGAATTTAAAGCTGGTAATTGTACTACTAAGTTTATGGACACTTTTAAGTTTTATCCTCCTTCAGAAGATTAAACTTAAAATGATATCAAATAAAAAAGGCTCCAAATTGGAGCCTTTTTTTATGGATGATTATACTGATTTTGAAAATCGATATTTAACTCGCCAAGTTAAATAATACATGATTGGAACAATCACTAGGGTTAAAAAGGTGGCGAATGTCAACCCAAAGATTATGGTCCATGACATTGGCCCCCAGAAAATTACATTATCTCCGCCAATATAAATTTTTGGATCTAAGTTAGAAACCAAGCTAAAGAAGTCAATATTTAACCCAATTGCCAATGGAAACAAACCTAGAATCGTTGTAATTGCTGTTAACAAAACAGGTCTTAACCTCTTTTGTCCACCTTCAACAACGCTCTCAAAAATAGCTTGAATAGGCAACTTGTCTTCTTCTTCTAAATTCAGTTCAATTCGCTTTCTTTCCATGATTAAATTGGTATAATCAATCAAAACAATGGCGTTGTTTACTACTACCCCTGCTAAAGATATAATACCAATCATGGTCATCATAATTACAAAATCCATTTGAAAAATAACTAGACCTAGAAAAACTCCAATCAAACTAAGAATTACTGAAGTAAGAATGATAAATGGTGTGATGGCTGAATTAAATTGCGACACCATAATTAGGAAAATCAAGAAGACTGCAATCATTAAAGCCTTGCTTAAGAAAGCCATTTCTTTGGCTTGCTCTTCTTGCTGCCCAGTGAAACTCATTGATAAGCCTTCCGACATATCATAGTTGTTCATTCTTTCTTTAATTTGATTCACAACTTCAGTTGGGTTTGCATCTTCTAAAACATTAGAAGTAATTGTAACTACCCTTTTCAAATCTTTTCGTTTTACTGCACTAAATGTAGAGGTCTTTTTAGCACTAGCAACCGCTGAAATTGGCACTTGCTTAATTTGACCAGAAGCCTGATCTCTATAAGTAATACGCTGATTCATTAATGCATCTAAATCGTACCTAGAGGTTGAATCAAAACGAATGTTGATTGGGTAATCGTCTTCGCCTTCTTTATAGGTACTAACTTCTTTACCAAATAAAGCTGTTCGTAATGCATCGCCAATTTGTGCCGTTGAAACACTTAATCTTCTCGCTTTCTGACGATCAATAATGATTGGCATTTCAGGTTTTCCTTGCTCTACATCCAACTGTAATTCTTCAATGCCATAAATGTTTGCCTGATTAACGTAAGTAATTATCTCGTCTGCTTCATCTACCAACTGCTGATAATCATCTCCCTTAATTTCAATACTAATTGGTGCACCTTGAGGTGGTCCATCTGAGTTTTTACTTACTGTAATTTGAACTCCAGGATAACTATTTAAAGCGGCACGAACATCCTCCATAACTTCTGAAGTAACAACTCCTCTTCGATCTTGAAATTTGACAAACTGAACGGTAATTCTTGCTTTGTGAGGTGTATTCCCCATAGATGGCCCCTCATTGGGGTCACTTGTTCCGTTTCCAACCTGACCAAGTACTGATTCCACCAAGAAATTTTCACCGTTTTCATCTTCATACTTTTTCATCATTTCAATGACTCGCTCTTCTATTTCTTTGGTCACTTCATTGGTCACATTTATGTCAGTCCCGATGGGCATTTCAACATAAATATTTAAGTATTGAGGCTGGTTAATTGGAAAGAAAATCACTTTTGGCATAAAGGCTCCCAATAAAATAAAAGACACAATCAATAAGCCAAATGTTCCTAGTACAAAGCGTATAGGTCGTTTACGATAAAGGGCAAACTTTAAGAAACGCTCATACATGCTTTCTAACCTAGGGATTATTCGATTCTGAAAAACTGCCGTTGCAGGATTAAAAAAGTGAATGCTCAACAAAATAACAATTGCGGAAATAGCTAATAAATTACCAAAGCCATTTATTCCAACCACATTAAACAAAACACCAATACCTATTAAAATCAAGCTGATTTTATTCCATTTTTTCTTATTGGGATTTTCCTCTTCAACCTTCATAAAGGCTGCAGTAAGCACTGGATTAATCACCAAGGCCACAAATAGTGAGGAAGCTAGAACCGTTATTAAGGTAATTGGTAAGTATTTCATAAACTCACCCATTAAACCAGGCCAAATAGCCAATGGGAAGAAGGCCGCCAAAGTAGTTGCTGTAGAAGCAATAATTGGCCATGCAACTTGCCCTACTCCATACCGAGCAGCTTTAGATGGTGTCATCCCTTCATCCATTAATCGATAGATGTTTTCAACCACCACAATCCCATTATCAACTAACATTCCTAATGCAAGTACCAAAGAGAACAAGACCATCATGTTTAAAGTAGCTCCTATGGCACTTAAAATGATAAAGGAAATGAACATGGATAGTGGAATTGCAACACCAACGAACAGAGCGTTTCTAATTCCTAAGAAAAATAGAAGAACCCCTACAACCAGTAGTACCCCAAAAATGATACTGTTTTCCAATTCATCAACTTGTGTTCTGGTTTGATCAGATTGATCGTTAGTTATTGAAATCAATAAGTTATCGGGAAAGTAAGTTTCTTGAGCTTCATCAATAATCACATTAATATCGTCCGATGCTTGAATAAGGTTTTCACCTGCCCGTTTAATAACATCTAGCATGACAACTGGCTTTCCATACTGCCTCGCAAAATCTTCAGGGTCTTCACCTCTGAAATACACATTCGCTACATCCTTCAAGTAAACAATTTCCTGATTTTCCTGACGAATGATAATATCTTCAATTTGTTGCATATTTTTAAACTCACCAATCACCCTTACGTTTCGATTATAGCCATCAACCAATAAATCACCACCTGAAATGGTTACATTTTCATTGCTAATTGCGCCTGCAATGTCATTGAAAGAAAGCTTTAAGCTTTCCATTTTGGGCAAGTCTACACTTATCTCTACTTCCTTCTCCTGAACACCTCGAATATCAACTTTAGTAATCTGCGGTAAATCTTCGATTTTATCTTCCAAATATTCAGCATATTCATTCAATTGGTCCATGGAATAATCTCCGGAAAGGTTGATATTCATAATAGGTACCAATTCTGAAAAGTTCATTTCAAAAATGTTGGGATCTGCTGGTAAGTCAGTCGGAAAATCCGGATCAGACATGGCAATATCCACCTTATCTTTTACCTTTCTTAAAGCCTCTGTTGGTGATACACTGAAGTCAAACTTGACTTGAATGGATGAATAACCTTGAATCGAAGTTGAATTGATTTCATCTATTCCTGAAATGGAGTTAATTTCTTTTTCTAATGGACGCGTAATTAATCGTTCCATATCCAAGGGTGAGTTACCAGGGTAGGCAGTTCCCACGTATATCTCAGGAACGATTACTTCAGGAAATGCCTCTTTGGGCATAGCGTTGTAAGACACCAATCCTGCAATTAAAATAATAGCGGTTAATACATAAACCGTGTATTTATTTTTTACAGAAGCCGTGGTGAGTCCAAACTCCTTGTACTTTTTATTTTCTTGTTCTTGCATTGTATTCAATTCTTGAATTAATCAATGATTTTTACTTCTTGGCCGTCTTTAATGTTCCTAGAGCCTTTATCAACAAGGACATCTCCTTCATTTAGACCTCCTTTTACTAAAGTCTCTCCTTGGTAAGAAATTCCTGTTTGTATCATTCTTTTCTCAATCACATTCAATCCACCTTCTTTTTTAACTAACATGACATAATCCTTTCCTTGTGGTGTTTGTTGAATCATACGATTTGGAACTGTAATTGCAGAATCTTTAACTTCAAAGTCTTTAATCTTAAGTTGAGCCAGTAGATTGGGCTTGATTTCTGTCTCTACACTATCTGGAAGCTCAATTCGCACTTTAAAAGTTCTGTTGTTGGGGTTGATGTATTGACCTACTTGACCCACTTCAGACTTAACCTCTAGTTTTAAAGCAGGAATGCTCACAATTGCTTCACTACCTTGCTTAATAGTTCTAACATAAGTTT
>CAJXFJ010000236.1 GCA_913052515.1 uncultured Flavobacteriales bacterium
GGTGGCAGAAAAACAACAGGTTGTTGTAGCTTAGATGATATCAACGATGCTCGAATTCTAGCAGTGAATTATGGTTTTCACCACATGATTATTGACATTAGGGAAGAATTTGGAGACTTTATCGTTGATAATTTTGTAAATGAATATACAGCAGGTAGAACGCCAAACCCATGTGTGTTATGTAATACACATATAAAATGGGATGCTTTGTTAAGGAGAGCAGATCAATTGGGATGTGAATTTATTGCAACCGGTCACTATGCCAATGTAAGGGAAGAAAATGGTCGGTATGTGATTTCCAAAGGAAAAGATGAAAACAAAGACCAATCATATGTTCTTTGGGGCCTGTCTCAAGAAGCTTTGGCGCGAACCAAATTTCCTTTGGGAAAGTTTACTAAGCCCGAGATTAGGCAAATGGCTTTTGATCGTGGTCATAAAGAGCTAGCAAAAAAGGCAGAGAGTTATGAGATTTGCTTTGTGCCGGATAATGATTATCGTGGCTTTTTAAAACGTAAAGTACCAGGTTTAGAAGAGCAAGTAGCCGGAGGCGATTTTATTGATTTAAAAGGAAATGTACTTGGTCAGCATGAAGGTTATCCTTTTTATACCATTGGGCAGCGCAAAGGATTAGGTATTGCTATGGGTGAACCTATGTACGTTATTCGAATAAATCCTGAGAATAATACGGTTGTTTTAGGTCATAAAGAAGATTTAAAACGTCAACAAATGAAAGTAAGGATGCCTAATTTGGTGAAGTATGAAAGTGTACCTACAGAAGTAGATATTTTAACGAAAGTCCGTTATAAAGATAAAGGAACAATGAGTCATTTATCAGTTAACGCAGAAGGCGAAATTACTGTTGACTTTTTTAGCGAGGTAAAGGGAATAGCTCCTGGGCAATCGGCAGTTTTTTACGAAGGTAGTGATTTAATCGGTGGGGGATTTATTTCTAGATAATGAGAACAAAGTTCATCTATAGCTTGATATTAATGAGCATTTTATTTTATGCTTGTAAAAAAGATGAAGATGTAAATGAAACCTTGTTTTTTGGATATCAGTACATTCCAATTCATGAAGGAGACGAAAGGTTTTACCAAGTGGATTCAATCATTTATGATGATTTTACAGGATTGGTAGATACTGTTCGTTTTCAATTACTTGAACAAGTTGAAGGAATATTCGTCAATTTAGAAGGAAATCAAGCATTCAGAACTTTATTGTTTCAGCGTAAAAATGATACTTCCAATTGGGTGCTTCAAAAAGTATTTGAGCAACGAGTAAATAGTCTTCGCTATGAGCGAAGAATGGATAATCAATTGAATATTCAGCTCGTTTTTCCTATTCAAAATGACAAACGATGGAATGCAAATGCATTAAACAATTTGTCCGAAGAAGAATATTACTACAATAGTTTGCATGAGTCATTTCAGTTGGGTGATAAGCTGTTTGATTCTACCGTTACAGTAATACAACGAAGAGAAGAAAACTTAATTCGTAGAAAAAACACACAAGAGAAGTATGCTTCTAATTATGGTTTGGTTTATAGATATGATGAAGATTTAGAAACTGATTTTGATGGTACTATTCAAGCAGGCTATAAAGTCACCGTTAAATTAGATTCTATCAGTTTTTAAGTATATAGAATCTTCCTTAAGCTTATATATCTGAAATATAGTATTGAGAGTTTTCAAAGTAATTGTTATCTGGAAAGTAGATAAATAAGCAACTACCATTTTTGGTTAGATTAATTATAGATTGATGCAACTCCATCGGAACAGCAGGACAACCTTCGCTATTGCCTAAGATGCCATTTTGGTCAATATAGGTTTTAGTCGCATAATCTGCACCATGAAATACGATATGTCTTTTTCTTGCATTATGGTTGATGCCATACTCTAAGCCTTTCAGCTTTAAGCTTAATCCGTTTTTTCCAATGTATGTTTCTTCCGTTAAATAATAACCTAAACTACTTTGATGTGAGTTTTCGATGTTTGAAAAATTCAAAGCATATTCTTTACCTGAATTTTCTCCATGTGCCACATAGGTATTAAAAAGAATGACTTTACTTTCTAAATCAATAATCCAAAGCCTTTTTTGGGTAGATGGTAAACGAAAGTCAACTATACTAAAAATATGGTTTTCAGAAGGAATAATGCCACTAAGCTTAAGGTCAATATAGCCTAAATACGCTTTCTCAAATAGGACAAATTCTGGTTTGTTATTTCCTTTTAGTTCCTCGTATATAGATTGAAATGTAGTTTTTGTTCCATTACTACCTTGAATAAAAACGGGCGTTAATAAGCTAAGTAGAACTATAATTCTTTTTAAATAGATAATTGCAGCAGTGAATAGTAACCGAAACATTCCTCAAAAATAGAAATAGTGATGTATAAAAAAACCTCGCTATTGCGAGGTTTTCAACTTAGTTTAGTTCATCATTTTTTAATTTCTGATGCCTATGTTCTCCATTATGTTTATGTCTATGCATTTTCATTTCTTGCTTTCTCTCTGCCATCATCTGATCAAATTTTTCCATTTGTTCAGGGCTTAAAATTTCTTGCATTTTCATTCTGAAATCATCTGCTTGCTCTTTTCTAGCTTGCATTTGTTTCATTCTCTCGGCTCTAATTTGCTCTTTAGATTTAAGTTCTTCACTTTTTTCTTCAGCTTTTTGTGCCGCTTTTGCTTCCTGCTTTTCTTTAATGATTTCTTTTATTGCCAACTCTTGATCTTCAGTCAAATTTAATTCGGCTTTCATTTTTTCAAATCTTTTCTTTAGCTGATCTTCGCTATCTTGAGCTAAAAGACTTGAACTGATGATGATTGCCACAAGGCATAAACATGTTTTAACTAATTTCATTGTTTCTAATTTATAGGTTTAATAATTGGTGTTTAGCAAATCAAATGCCAAATTATGATTTTAGAAATTCTTTTACATATTCTATTGTTTGGTCGTGCCAAAGTATTTTATAATGACCGCTACCTTGAATTGGTTTAAAATTTACCTCTTTCCAATTTTTTGCAATTGCTTCAGAATGACTTACAGGTGTTATTTTATCGTCTCTATCATGCATTAAAAGCACTTGGTTGTATTTTGTTTCAGTCACAAGTTTCTCAAACAATAAATCGTCCAAACGGTAATTTGCTCTTTGGCTAATTTTTTCAATCATAATTTGATAGGTGTTTTCAGGAATTTTAAAAATTGCCTTAAAGCCATCAAAAACAGATCTAATACGATTAACAGGACTGATTAAAACACATTTTTCAATTGCAATTTTTTGTTCGTAACAAAGTAGCATTATTACGTTGGCACCCAAAGAGTGTCCCATTGCAATTTCGGGTAATCCGTATTTCTTGATGACTTGCTTCGCAACATTTGTAAATGAAATCAAAGTTGCCTGTTTGCCCTCACTGCTTCCATGAGCAGGTCCATCAAAGGCAATAACTTTGTAACCTTTCTCCATTAAAAGAGAAACAAATGCACCTAAACAAGATTGGGCCAAACCTCCTTCTTCAAGGTAAGACCCAACGAGCTTGTCAAACGCATTGTGCCGACCGACATCCTCGAAAACCCTCTCAATGGACCCATCAGTGCTGAAACTTGCGCATGCATGCGATCCGCCGGTCTTCGTGAACACCTCTTGCTTCTCTAACACAGAGCTAAGGCATTTTGTTACAGTTTCCAATCTAATCTGCATCTGCTCATCCAATTCTTCATTAAATTCAGTTAGTCCACTGGATAGTTTTGAACGACCACATATTCCACAAGATGATGTCACAGTGCTTATCCTACAATGTTCCGTTGGATCAAACATCGATCCATCATTTAGCTTCACCTCGACTAGATTTTCACTGACTTCGACATCTTGGATTTGATCAATGGAGGAGATAATTCCTTCTGAATAAATGAATCCAATGGCCAGGAGCCTGTCATTCCCCGGGGTCCTCATTGTTATGCCAAGCTCATGTCTGCCATGATTGTCGCTATCGACTACAATAGACAGGGGGCTTTCGGACGTAACGTGGTCGATACTACGCATCATGCCATCGTCAGTGAGTTTTGCGATAGCCCTAGTTTCAAAGCCATCCATGGACGGGGCACACGAGCATGATTGATATGTGTGACGAGTGTTTGAAGGAACCGTTGAAATATAACC